>JAPKMV010000019.1 GCA_026645635.1 Caldilineaceae bacterium | reverse complement strand
TGTCCTCGCCCGTATCCTGCGGCCCGCGCAGGAATTCGGGAATGTCCTTGGGCTTGACCTTGCCGGGATTGGTGCGGCTGGTGTGGAGGAAGGTGCCGCCGGTGCGGTCGATGGTGCGCACCCGGTTCTTGTCGAGGTTGAGATAGTTCGGTTCGTAACTATCCGGATCGTCCGGGTTCAAATTGAGCAGACCACCCCAGCCGCGGCGAATGCCCACGACCTGATGGCCCTCGTCCACTGCGCGATCCACGACCGCCTTGATGCAGGGATTCAAGCCAGGAACGTCGCCGCCGCCGGTCAAAATGCCAATTTTCATTGCAATCCTCCAAATTCTATTCACATAATATTGAACAAAACCCAGCTAACCAGGCGTCGCGTCATTGCCGGAAAAAGCGCCGATTTGTGCAGGCGTCGCGCCCTTGCGAGCGCCTGACGAGGAGAAATCGAGGCGCACTGGTAGCATCGCTTGTGCATTATATCACCGGAAGGCGGCAGATGGGCAACCCGTCTAAAATCGATTTCATAGCGCTTCGCCGTAGAAACCCGGCCCCGGTTGCGCCAACATGCGCGCCATCTGCTCCAGGTTCAGCCACCACTGCTGCTTCGGCCGTTCCAGCGTCACATCATAGCCGCGCAGCGCGTCCAGCAGCGGCGTAATCGCGTACTCGCTGCCCGTGACGCCGATGCACGCAACCTCGTTGTCGCCGGCGTAGGCTTTTTCTTCCAGATAGTGGATGCAGCGGTAGGCGTAGCGCGTCGCCAGGATGCGGTCGAATGGCGTCGGGTCGCCGCCCTGCTGCAGGTGGCCCAGCACTGCAGTGCGCACCTCGTAGAGATCGCCGCCTTCTGCCTCGAAGAGTTTGGCGATGAAATCCGTCGTGTAGATCGGGTGCGCCTTCTCGTTGCGGATCATCACCCCCAGCCGCTTGCCTTCGGCGAAGCCGGTGTTGAGCAGGCGCACATCCTCGCGCAGGTCGTCCAGGGTGATGCCGCGCTCGTGGAGATAGGCGCGCTCGGCGCCGGTCGCGATCATGCTCATCAACGCCAGGTAGCCGCAGTATTTGCCCATCACCTCGACCACGAAGCAGCGCTGCGAGGCCACCGCCGACTGCTTGATCTTGTTCATGGCATCGACGATGCTGTTGAGCGCGGTGTCCGCGCCCACGCACAGTTCCGTGCCCGGCAGGTTGTTGTTGATGGTGGAGGGTAGCAGGATGATCGGGATGTCGAAGGCCGGGAAGTTCTCGCGGCTTTTCAGCATCTGCAGCGCCGTCTGATAGCCCGACCAGCCGCCGATCACGAGCAGGCCGTCGAGCTTGCGCTCCTCGATGGTGCGCGCAATGGCATAGTAGTCGCTCGGCGCCAGGGTGCGCCGCGTGGTGCCCAGTTCCGACCCGCCCATGCGCGCCCAGCCGTTCACGCTCATCCAGTCGAACTCGAAGAGATCGTTTTCCGCCAGCCCGTGGAAGCTGTTGCGCACGCCAAACACGTAGTGGCCGCGATCCAGCGCCAGCCGCACCGCCGCGCGCACCGCTGCGTTCATGCCCGGCGCCAGACCGCTGGCGTTGAGCACCGCCAGCCGCAGCCGGCGAATGCCCGGCCGCGGGGCATGGGGCAGCGCCCGCACCAGGGTGCGCAGGATGTGAAAACTCTCCTCGAAGCCCCGCCCGCGCAGCTTGGCCGCCAGGGCAAAGTCGTTGGCGCGGATCGCGTCGTTGACCGCATGGGTCTTGCGCACACACTCCATCAACGGCACACGCACCACGCGGTTGCCGTGCACGCCGATGAGCTGCGGCTCGGCATCGGGCGCGCCGTCGAGCAGTTCGTCGACCGCGGCCACGCCCAGCAGCGTGCTCATGATGCGGTCGTAGGCGCTGGGCGAACCGCCCCGCTGCACATGCCCCAGGATCGTGACCCGCGCATCTTCCTGGAGCCGCTCCACCAACACCTGCTGCACATAGTCCGCCGAGATCTTGGCGCCGTTGCGGTCCAGCGCACCCTCGGCCACGATCACCATGCTGTTGCGGCGCCCCGCGGCCCGGCCGGCCTTGAGCACCTCGCACATCTTGTCTTCCCAGTTGTCCACGTCGGGCGGGCTTTCGGGGATCAGCACCCAGTCGGCGCCGGTGGCGATGGCGCTCATCAGCGCCAGGTAGCCGGCGTTGCGCCCCATGACCTCGACCACGAAGCAGCGCTGATGGCTGGCCGCCGTGCTGGTGATCGCGTCCACCGCTTCGGTGATGCGGTGGAGCGCGCTGTCGGCGCCGATGGTGATGTCGGTGCCCTGCATGTCGTTGTCGATGGAGCCGACCAGCCCGACGACGGCCAGGCGCGGATGTTCCGCCGCCTGCTCTGGCGTCAGCTCGCCCCGCGCCACCAACTCGGCCACGAGTTCCGGCCACTCGGTGCGCAGAATGTCGGCGCCGGTGAGACTGCCATCGCCGCCGATCACCACCAGGCCGTCGATGCCGTGGGCGAAGAGGTTGCGCACAGCCTGCCGGCGCCCCGCGCGCTCGCGAAAATCCTTGCAGCGCGCCGTGCCGATCACCGTGCCGCCCTGCTGCAAGATGCCGCCGACGGAACCCCATGTCATGGGGCGGATGGCGACGCCGCCCTCCACCAGCCCTTGATAGCCTTCGTAGATGGCGTACACTTCGGCGCCGCGGTCAAGCCCGGCGCGCACCACCGCGCGCACGGCGGCGTTCATGCCCTGGGCATCGCCGCCGCTCGTCAGAACTCCGATACGTTTCATGAACCTTCCTCTGCGTTTGATGGTAGCAAGAGTTAGTGTGAATCATACCACACCCCTTGTCCCGGCAAGATGGGCTATGTTCCGCAATTCCACATGACATTCGACCCACCACGCGCGCTCTATTTACATAATTCGACTTGCTTTGACAGGACTTTGGCCAAAGATTACACTATGTCGGCAGGAAAATGGCGGGGCGAGGGTAACAGTGACGAAAGGGTCAAAAGATGGCGCGTAGACGCAGTGCAGTGCGGATCGGTGTGACGGGGCTGGGGCAGCGGGAGGAGTTGGCGCCCGGGGTATTCATCAACACATTCTACCGGGGCTGTACGCCCGGCTTCATCCACACCGAGGAGGGCATCGTGCTGGTCGATGCGCCGCTGATCCCGACACAGGCCATCGACTGGCGCACGCAGATCGAGGAGGAATATCCCGGCGAACCGTTCTTGCTGCTGATCAACACCGACCATCACCGCGGCCACGCGCTGGGCAACCAATACTTCATGCCGGTCAAGGTGTTGGCCCACGAACGCGCCTACAAGGAGATCGTGCGCAACAGCTTCAAGCGCGAGCCGGAGATCCAGGCACAGCTCAACAACATCATCATCATCCCGCCCCACCTCACCTTCACCCAACGCGCCACGCTGCTCTATGGCAACCGCCGCGTCGAGTTGATCTTCGTCGGCGGCCACACGCCCGCCACGAGCCTGGTCTGGCTGCCCGAAGAAGGCATCTGCTTCGTCGGCGACATTGTCTGGGTGGACCAGCATCCGTACATGGCGCAGGGCAACACGTTGGAGTGGCTGCGCGCGCTGGAGTTTCTGCGCGAGCTGGACGCGGAGTTCCTGGTGCCGGGTCATGGCCCGGTGGTCGGCCCGGAGGCAACCCATCGCGTCGGCGAGTACATCGAGTTTATGCGCGGGCGTGTGCGCGATTTCTACCGCGCCGGCAAAAACAAGAATGAGACCAAGAGCGGGCTGGTGGGCGAAATGCTGGAATGGTTTCCGGTGCCGCCCGAACGCAAAGCCAAGATCGAGAGCCAGATCAAGTCGGGTCTCAACCGCGTCTTCCGTGAGATTCAACGCGAGGAAGAAGAGGCGGCGGGGAGAGTGGTGGCGTTGGCCGACGACGACGAAGAGGATTTCGAATAGCTCATGGCCCACAACGTCGATTCGCGGGCGGACACGCCGGCCAATGAACTGCGCACCCTGCTCGACCAGGCGGAGCGCCAACTGCCCACCCTGGCGCGTGGCGACATGCCGGCCTATCTGCTGCGCCTTAACCGCATCGAAGCTATGTTCGCCACGCTCGCGGCCGAAGGGTTGGATCTGCGCGCCGAGCAGTCACGCTGGGATGACCTTTGCCTGCGCCTCAGCGCTCGCGCGGGCGACCTGGTGCGCATCGCCGGCGGCCCAGGCCAGATGGCCGCGCTGCGCAGCCAGCATCCGCCGGCGCTGAGCTTCTGGTGGCGGCTGGACGAGCAGGTGGCGGCCGCACAGCGGCGGCAATTGCGCCGCCTCGCTGTCGGCGCGCTGGTGGCAGTATTGATCTTTGCCGGCGCGGCGCTGATCTACCAGCGTTTTCTCGCGCCATCGCCCGAGACCGTATTGTGGATGGACGCCCTCAGCACGGTCGAGCGCGGGGTGATGGACGAAGACTGGGCGAGCGCGATCCAGGCGGCGGACACAGCGTTGGTCACGCTGCCCGACGACATCGACTTGCTGCTCTGGCGCGCCGTGCTGGCCGAACGCAGCGGCGATGCGGCCGGCGCCGCCGCCTTTCTGGCGCGGGCGCAAGCCGCGGAAACCGATCCGCAGCGACTGAGCATCCTGCTGGGCATGAAGCAGTTGCAGGCCGGTGACCTGGCGGGCGCGCAAGCAACGGCGGAAGCCGCGCTCCAGCGCGACCCCACGCTGGCCGAGGCGGTCTTCATCCAGGCGAGCGTGGCGGAAGCCAACGGCGAGCGCGTCCAGGCGATCCAACTCTTCGAGCAGGCCGCGGCGCTGGCTGACGAAGACAAGGTGGAGCTTGCCGTGACCAGCCGCATGCGCCTCGCCACCCTCTTGCAGCAAGGTGCGTTTGCGAACGATCCACCGGCAACCGAGTCGGCGCCGTGACCACTGCGTCCGGGCGCGCCGGTCTGCGCCACCAGGCGCTGGCTCTCGGCCTGTTCACCGTGCTGGCGGTCGCGCTGACGTGGCCGCTGGCCACTCAGTTCACCACCCACGTCCCCGGCGACGGCATCGACGACCCTGCGCTCGCCTGGAATCTCTGGTGGGTGAAGGTGTGTCTGGTCGATCAGCTTGCGCCGGACATCTTCCACGCCGGCTGGATGTTTCATCCCGTCGCCGTCAACCTGGCGTTCTACACGCTGACACCGCTCAACGGCTTGGTGAGCATTCCGCTCCAGACCGCCTTTTCGCTCGTCGTCGCCAACAACCTGCTGCTGCTCTCCTCCTTTGTGCTGGGCGCGTTTGGCGCGTATCTCCTGGCGTTTGACCAGTTGCGCTGGATGACTGGCCCAGTTTCGCAGCCCTCATCACATCCTGCGCCCTTTGTCGATCGGCGTTTTCTAGCCGCGCTGGCCGCCGGCGTCTTCTATGCGTTTGCGTCGTCGAAACTCTTTTACGCCAGTCTGGGCCAGTTCAACATCGCCAGCAGCCAATGGGCGCCCTTCTGTGTGCTCTTCCTGGTGCGGATGGTGCAAATACCAACACGGCGCCTGCGCAGCGCCGCCTTGGCCGGCCTCTTTCTGGTGTTCCAGGCCTGGGCCGAACTGACCTATGCGTCCTTTCTCCTGATCTTCGCTGCGATCTTGTTTTTCTTTCTTTTGACAATGTCAATTGTCGATGCTCGCTGCGGCCCCGCCCCGCGCTGGCGCGCTTTTGGCCGGCAAGTCGGACAGATCGTCGCGTCCTTTGCAGTCGTCGGCGCCATTTTTTTGGCCGGCATCGCCCCGATCCTGGCGGCCATGCTGCCGGACCTGCGCGCCGAAGGGGATTTCTTTGCCAGCGGCGGCGGCTTCGCCGACATCTTCAGCGCCGACCTCGCTGGCTATCTTGCGCCGACGCGGCTGCATCCTCTCCTGGGCGATTGGGTGGCGACGCTGCCCTTTCCCAACGACAAAGGGCAGCACATTTTCATCGGGTACGTCGGCATGGCGCTGACCGTGATCGGGCTGGTCGCCGCCGCGCGGCCAGCTTCTGGCTGCTGACGTTGGGGCCGCAGGTGCGTTGGTTGGGCGAAGCGACGGCCATCCCCGGCCCGTTTGCGCTGGTCAGCCAGTTGCCCTTCTTCAGCGGCAACCGCTATCCCAGCCGCTACAGCGTGATGCTGATGCTTGCAGTGGCCGTCTGCACCAGTTGGGGCGTGGCGTGGCTGCTGGCGCGCGTCAATGGGCGTCGCGCTGTCATCCTCGCCGGCGCCGTCGTTGCCATCTTCTTGGGCGAACATCTCTCCGCGCCGCTGCCGCTCAACGACTTTACCGCGCCGCCGATCTATCGCCAGCTTGCGGCGGCGCCGACTGCGGATGCGGGCGTGCTGCTGGAACTGCCGACCGGCTGGCGCAACGGTGCGCGCGTCCTCGGCAAGTCCGACATCCTGATCATGATGCAGCAGTGGTATCAGACGACGCACGGGCTACGGCGGCTGGGCGGCAACACCAGCCGCAACCCGGCGTATAAGTTCCAGTATTTCAGCGAGGCGCCGGTGCTCGGCGATCTGATTGCGCTGATGAACGCAGACCGGCCGCACATTGCCGCCGAGGTCGCCGCCCAGCGCGACGCCATTGCCGCGCGCGGGCGCACCTGGGGTGCAACGGTGCTTGACTTTCTAGGCGTCGATGCCATCACGCTCCATGTGGACAAAGCGCCGCCGGAACTGATCGACTACGTCGAGAACGTGCTGCCGGTCGAACCGGTGGACGAGTGGCAGGGGACGGACTGGTCGGGCGCACCGGCCACGATTCGGCGCTATCGCGTCCCGCCGGATGCGCCCGTCGCGCCGTCGTCGCTGGCACTAGGCGAGCCGCTGAGCAACCTCTATTTGGGCGCGGGCTGGTCGCCGGTGGCCGATGCAGATGGCTGGCGGCTGGCGGAGCGCGCACAGCCCGTGCTCCTGCTCGACCTGCCGGTTGCGGGCGCGCAGGTGCGTCTGACTGCTGACCCGGCGCCGGTCGCGGTCGCAGTCAATGGCGCGCCAGTCCCTCTGATGCAGGCAGACGGCGTCACTGTGTTCGACGCACCGCCTGGCGTCGCCAACGAACCGGTCGATGCGGTGCAACTCACGTGGGCTGGTGACGGCATTGCTGCAACTGCCCTGAGTCCCGATGCAGCGCCGCCGCTCAGCACTCTTGCGCCCTCCCTGCCGGCAACGACCACACTCCTCGTACGCAGCGCAGGCGAGGAAGTGGGCGACTTTGCCGACATCTACCTCAATGGCCGCGATGTCGCTGCCAATGCGCGCGGCTACAACCTGGTTGCGCTTGACCCAACTGGGGCGCTGCTGGCAAGCACGGTCTTCGACACCTTGGCCGACGCCGGTGCGGCCGACGCTATGGCGGCCTGGCTGGCGCAGTGGCCCGCCGGCACGCTCATCGCCGGCGCGGTGGCGGACGAAGCCAGCTCGAACCTCAACCAGGCGGCTGTGGACGCGCTGCGCGGCGTCGGCGTCACCACCGACCTGCGCGGCAAGTTCCGCTGGAGCCACGCGTTTATCGGCGCGGCCGGCGCTATGCCGGGGGCGGCGGTGGAGCAGGCCAGCCTGCTTGCCCCGGCGACCCTCTTTGTCGGCGCGCCTGCCAGCAGCGAACGGATCTATGGCCGGCTGCAACAGATCGAGATTATTCCCAAGCAAGGAGACTAGAGATGGCTGCTGTGAATGCATCGAGTGAAGCGGGGCTGGCGCCGGTGGGCATCGCGCTGGTCGGCTATGGGTACTGGGGGCCAAACCTGGCGCGCAACTTTCATTCGCTGGCAGGCAGCGACCTGCGCTATGTGGTGGACAGCAATGCACAGGCGTTGGCGGCGCCCCAGCGGCTCTTCGGCTGTGCGACCAGCACCGACTACGCGGATGTGCTGGCCGACCCGGCGGTGGCAGCCGTCGCCATCGCCACGCCGGCGCGCACCCACTTTACACTGGCGGCGGCGGCGCTGCGGGCGGGCAAACATGTGCTGGTGGAAAAGCCGCTGACCATGGATGTCGGCGAAGCACAAGTGTTGATCGACCTGGCCGCCGAACGCAACCTGACGCTGATGGTCGGCCATGTCTTCGAGTACAACCCGGCAGTGCGCTACATCCGCGCTGCCATCGAGGCGGGCGAGTTGGGCGACATCTATTACTTGTACAGCCGGCGCGTGAATCTTGGCCGCGTGCAGAGCGACATCAACGCGCTGTGGAGCATCGCGCCCCACGACATTTCGATTGCGCTCTACGTGCTCAATGCGCTGCCCGAGGCGGTGCGCTGCCAGGGGTCGCGCTGTCTCAACGGCCAGGTGGAGGATGTGATTTTTCTGACCCTCTACTTTCCCGGCAACATCATTTGCCACATTCACGCCAGTTGGCTCGACCCGAGCAAGACGCGTGAGATGACGGTGGTGGGCAGCCGCAAAATGATCGTCTACGACGACGTGAGCACGGAGGGCAAGGTGCGCGTCTACGACAAAGGCGCCTTCCGCAAGGGTGATGTGACCTACGGCGACTTCCAGTACAAGCTGCACAGCGGCGACATCTTGATCCCGCGCCTTGACATGCGTGAGCCGCTGCAAGAAGAATGCGCCCACTTTCTCGAGTGCATCCGTTCTGGACAGCGGCCGCTCACCGACGGCGAAAACGGTCTGCGCGTGCTGCAAGTGCTGGCCGCCAGCCAGCAGAGCCTGGAAAGCGACGGCGCCAAGGTTGCCCTCGGCGCCGCGTAGTTGCGTGTTACGTGTTACGTGTTACGTGTTGCATATTGCGTTGGCAAGACGTAACACGTAACACGTAACACGCAACACCATTTGGTTATTTAGGCCGCCCGCACCCGTGCCGATCGATGGCGTTCAACGACCGATCAGGGCAGCGCATCACCCGCCAGGATCTCTTGCGGCGGCAGGCTGACATTGCGCATGAAGTCGATGCCCTCCAACCAGCCGCTGGCGCCGCGACGATACACGGGGACGAGCAGCGACTGCCCGACATAGACCGTGTAGGAGCGCAGCCCGTTGCATGAAGCGATGCGATACGCCGTGGAACCGTAGCGGGCAGCGATGGAATAGAGCGTCTCGCCAGAGCGCACGCGGTGATAGACGCCGGTGCAGCCATAGGTGGCGGTTGGGGCATTCACCCCGTCCAACGCAGCCGCCTTGGCCGATGGGGCGTAGACCAAGGTGGATGCGATCAAGACCGCCAGGACGACAAACGCCATCCCTGCCGATCGCCAAATATGAAAATTGCGGGCGCTGGGTTGGAGAAAAATTGGCGTTTTCATCGATGTACTCCTTCAATGCGGCAAGCCCTGCCGCTCACTGCCACGTAGATGGCACACAGTGCGGCATTCGAACTGATCAGCTATAATGGTAGCGCTGCAAAGTTAATTTTGACATTAAGAGTATAGCAGCAACCTGCCCCTCCCTGCAAACATCACCCTCGTTGTCTATTAATTTCCAGATGTTTTGTCGATATATTGCCCAGCTTATTGCTTTCTCGGTCGAATCGTAAGGCAAATCGTAAGTTTCTGACGAAAAATAGAAGTTCCAACTGCTGTGACCATTGTAACAGAGATTGCCGCGCAGGGGATCGGCTTTTTGCCTCAATTGTGTGTAGGCGAAAAGTCATGCATTGCTCTGCCGCAAGACCACGATCATCCAATCCGAAGCGATTCCCAAAAATACGGGTTGACAATAAGTGAATCAGATCGTATAATATGTCAACACTAAAAAGTTTAGTCTTCAATACTAGCGAATTGTTCACAAGGAATTGTCAAGACCGTCTATGGCTAAACAGGTGGCAGACGCAACGTCGACCGTAAGCTAATCGAATAGCAGACCTACCTGTCTCGCTACGGATGGCCGCAAACTACTGGGCCAAGTATGCAGCATCCGTCGCCGTACCATCGCAGCTCATTGCATGCTGAGCGTAACCGCATAAGCCGTTCTTTCCGTCTGGTTGCCGCGACAATCCTGGTCGCATGGCTGCTGGGCATCGCCACATCTGTCACCCACGCACAACTGATCCCGGACCGCCAATGGGCTGTCTTCCGTCAGACCGACGGGTTGCTGGACAGCGACCTCTATGTCGTGCTGCCGGCGAACGGCGCCGTGTGGTTTGGCGGCCAGAACGGTGTCAGCCGTTTCGACGGCACCTGGACGACCTACCCGCTGGCGCAGCCGGCAGCCATCGCGACAACGACCACCACGGAGACGTCAGCCAGCCGCGTCACCGCCCTGGCCTTTGCCGACGAGCACACGTTGCTGGTCGGCACACAGGATGGATGGGTGTGGCGTCTGGTGGACGGCGCCTGGGAGGAGTATCAATACATCGACTCGCCAATCAATGCGCTGCGGGTTAACGGCGGCGCGACTTGGGTCGGCGCCGACGCCGGGCTGACACTGATTGAGGGTGGGCGGCAGACAGTCGTGGATGCACTCCAGGGCAAAAGAGTCCACGCCCTTCACGCCGGCATCGACGGTGACGAGGGCCTGGTCTGGATCGGTGCGAGCGATGGTCTCTGGCAGATCTCCGGCGCGCTGTGGGTTGGCATCGAGAGCGCAATTGTCCAATTCCTGCCCGACCACAGCGATTTTGAGGTCTATCAGCCGTTCGAGCTTGCCAAGAATGCCGCGCAGATCTCCGCGATTGGCGTAGATGCCGACACCTCGGTCTGGGTGGCGGCCAGCAACAGCGGCGTCGTCAAGTACACCTTCGAAAACGGAAAGCAGGTGGCCGCGACCAATTACGGGAGTGTGGCTGGCAGCGGCCTCGACACCGACATCGTGCGCGACCTGGCTGTCGACGCCGATGGTGCGGTCTGGTTTGCCACGCCGATCGGCGCATCGCGCCATTACCCCGGGGCGTGGGTCAGCGTGGGCGAGGCCTTCAACGGGCTGCCCATCGCCAATCTCGCAGTGGATGCCGGCGGCGACCTCTGGATTGCCACTGACGGCGAGGGGGTGATTCGCCTCAGCGACGGACAGCGCACGCGCACGGATTACTACCCCGGCATCACCGACCTCGCCGGCGCCGTGGTGCCTGAAATTGTAACCACAGCGGACGGGCGGGTGTGGACGGCAACCCAGAACGGCGTCTCTGTCTTTGCGGACGGGCGTTGGCAAAATCCCATCGACTCGGACGCGCTCCCCTCCCCTGCGGTGCGTGCGCTGGCAGCCGCGGAGGATGGCCTGTGGATTGGCGTCGAACAGGGGCTGGCCTATTACGACTTTGCTGCACAAACGCTTGCGCACGAACCCGCCCTCGCCGGACAGCATGTGCAGGACCTCCAACTCGACGGCTCCGGCCGCCTCTGGTTGCTGACGGAGGCGGGCGAACTGCTGGTGCGGCGCACTGATGGCCAGTGGCTGGCGGCTGAGAATGTGCGGCAGGGGCTGCCGGAAGCCGCACGCATCGTGGCATTCTATGTTGCGCGAAAGTCGGAAAGCGACGCCTTTGCGGCGGTGGAAGGGCATGGCATATTCCGCTGGGATGGCAGCGCGTGGGCGCAGTACGGTCTCCACGATGAATGGCTCGACGGCCGCATTCTGGTGCTGCGGCCCGACGCTGATGGACGCAGCCTGTGGATCGGCAGCAATATCGGGGTGGGGCGGCTGGATGAAGTCGGGCTGACCGTCTATGACGCACGCGATGGCGCGGCCAACGGCGCCATCCGCAGCATCTTGCCGACGCCCGAGGACGGCTACTGGTTCGGCGGGCAGAAGGGACTCTGGCGCTTCAAGTCAGAGCCGTCGGCGCCCGTACTGTCATCCAGCGCCATTGTCGGCGACGTCGAACGCGAGCAGGACGCGTGGCGGGCCTTTGTCGGGCGCCAACTCTCGATCTACTTTGAAACCGGCGATATCCACACCTCTGCGGATCGCATCCAGGTCTTCTTTCGCATTGCCGAGGGCGACCAGTGGGGCGCATGGCAGACGACGCGCGGGCGCTCGATCCCGCTGGCTTTTGCGGCGCCGGGTGCGTATCAGATCGAGTTGATTGCCCGCGACCTTTCCTTCAACTATTCGGCGCCGGTGATGCGCACGGTGAATGCCATCACCCCGCCGCCGACCGTGGTGGTGCCCTGGTTCGGCGCGGTCCAGACACGCATCGTCGGGTTGATGCTCGCCTTTGCGGCGATTGCGTTCGTGGGGTTGGGGTACGTCGCCTACGAATATCTCCGGCTGCGGCGCCGGACAGCAATCGCTGTGAGCCGCCGCTTCAATCCTTACGTCAGTGGGGAGCCTGTGCGGCGCGAAGATATGTTCTTTGGCCGCCAGGATCTGGTGGCGCGCATTGCGGCCACGCTCCACAATAACAGCATCATGATTCACGGCGAGCGTCGCATCGGCAAGACAACGCTGCTCTACCAGCTTGCCAATGTGCTGCGCAAAGTGCGGGACAAGAGCTACTGGTTCTTGCCCGTTTATGTGGACATGGAAGGCACGACCGAGACGAAGCTCTTCCATCTGCTGATGGAGGACATTCTCGGCGTAGTCAATGACCTGCCCGAACTCAGCCCGGCCGCGCACACGCAGATCGCCGCCCTGCACTTCTGGGCGGAGGGTGACGGAGAGTACGATGACCGCACCTTTGGCCGCGATTTGCGGACGATCATGACGATCCTGGAGGAGTACGCTCTGGTGCATCAGCAGGGGCGGCAGGTGCGGCTGATTCTGCTCATGGATGAGATGGACACGTTGAGCCGCTTCGACCGGGTCTATCAACAGCAGTTGCGCCGGATTTTCATGCGCGATTTTGCGGCGACATTGGGGGCGGTGGTCGCCGGCATCGAACTGAGCAAAGATTGGGATCGCGTCGAGAGTCCCTGGTTCAATCTTTTCAACGAGATCGAAATCCAGCCGCTTACCCATACCGCGGCGCGGGAGTTGCTGGTCAAGCCGGTGCAAAACTATTACCGCTACGACGAAGATGCGCTGCAATTTATTTTGGCGCAATGTGAAGGGCGCCCTTTCCGGGTGCAGCAGTACGGGTTGGAGTCCGTCAACCACATGCTGCGCCAGCGCCGCCGCCGGATCAGGATGGACGATGTGCTCTATGCGCACAATTTGATTCAATCGGAACAAAACATTCAGGCTGCACAAGCGGGGCTGACCAGGCAGGCGGCAGTCGAGGAAGCCGGAATCCCGACGCCAGGCCTGCTGATTCCAACCTAGCCAATCAGTTGTTACTTTGCATGAGGGCCAATGCGAGTACCATATATTGTCGGTAGATGGGTGCGCGGCACAAACCATTACGGTAGACAGCGCCTCTTCACCTACCTGCTCAACACGTCCGATAATGCCATCTGGGCCGTCGGCGCGCGCCGCATCGGCAAGACCTCCTTTCTGCGCCAGCTTGAGTACCTGACTGCGCGGCCAGAGAACTCGCTCGTGCCACTCTTTTGGGACATGCAGGGCTGCGAGTCGCCGGCCAACCTGGCGCAGGAACTGGTCATGTCGCTTGAGGATGAGCGAGAGCGGTTCACTGTGCTCGGCATCGACATCGACAGCTTTGCGAACCAGGACGCGCCCATGATCTTGCGCCGTCTCAGCCGGCAGCTCGGCGCCCAGGGCAAGCAGCTTTTCCTGCTGATCGACGAGGCCGAGGTGTTGATCGCCATTGCCCGCACGGAGCCGGCCTGGCTGGCGCGGCTGCGCCGGGCGCTGCAAGACGACGCGCTGCGCACCGTGATCGCCTCGACCAAACTCCTCGCCCAACTGAATCAGATCACGTCGGATTGGGACACCAGCCCGTTTCTCTTTGGCTTCAGCATGGTCAACCTGTGGAGCCTTGACCCGGACGCCGGCGCGGCCTTGGTGGAACAGCAGCAGTCGGAGGACCCGATCCCGGTCGATCCGGTGGTGCTCGAAGATATTCTCGTGCACACCAATCGCCATCCGTATCTGATTCAGTATCTCTGCCAGCGGCTCTACGAAGAGGACAGCCGCGGCCGCGCCACGCTGCGGGCGGCGCAGGATGACGACCTGGAGCCGGATCATCTCCTCGCCGGCTTCTTCCTGATCGACTTTCAGCACATGACGCGGCTGGAGCGGCGCATCCTCCTGGCCGTGGCGCGCCAGACCGTGATGAACGAGGAGGAGATCGTGGCCGCGCTCATCGACGAGACGCCTCGCCGGATTCGCACCTTTCTGTGGGGCATGGAGAAACTGGGCCATTTGCGCCAGATCTACGGCCAGTGGGCCATCGGGAACGAATACCTGCGCCGCTGGCTGCATCAGGAATGGGATCGTCTTGCGGCCATGCGCGATGCGGCGATCGACGACGACAGCATCGAGCAGTTGCTGACCATTGGCCATGTCCAGGAAGAGCAGGCGTTTGCCAGCGAAGTGGCGCAACTGGAAACCAACTACGCCCTGTTGCGCGAGCTGGAGCGGCAGGCGGGCCATCGCGCCGCCCCCGACCTGCGCGGGGAACTGGAGCGGGTTGGCCGCTTCCTGGACGCCGCACGCCGCGACCTGAGCAAGGTTGCCCCCAATCTGCGCATGGGGCGTTGAACACGGTCTGACTCCTGGGTTTGGCCTCCCCTTTTGCCCTCGTCTATAATGGCGTGCAGGGCGCTCGTCGTGGGCGCCAGCGCGCAGTAGCTGAGCCTTGCGGCGCAGTAGCTGAGCCTTGCGCTCAGCTTTCTTTTTTATGAAAGTGACTTGAGAACGTGTCAGCGTCGATGGATCAGGTTGTCTCTACCAGGGTGCCCCTCGTCGATCTAGCTGCCCAATATGCCGCCATTCGCCCCGAAGTCGACCAGGCGATCCAGGCTGTGCTGGACGCCACCGACTTCATCATGGGGCCGGCGGTGAAGCGGTTCGAGGCCGACTTTGCCGCCTTTTGCAACGCTGCGCACTGCGTCGGCGTGGCCAGCGGCACCGCCGCGCTCGAACTCGTGCTGCGCGCCGTCGGCGTCGGCCCCGGGGACGAGGTGATCACCGTTGCCCACACCTTCATCGCCACTGCTGAGGCGATCACGGCAGTCGGCGCCCGGCCGGTCTTCGTCGACATCGATCCCGGCGCCTACAACATGGACCCGGCCGCGATTGCGGCGGCGATCACACCGGCGACACGCGCCATCATGCCCGTCCACATTTACGGTCAGCCGGCCGACATGACTGCGATCAGCGCGGTGGCGGCTGCCCACGGGTTGACCGTGATTGAGGACGCCGCCCAGGCTCACGGCGCCACCTGGAACGGCGTCGCCACCGGGGGGCTGGGCCACGCCGCCTGTTTCAGCTTCTATCCCGGCAAGAACCTCGGCGCGTATGGCGACGCCGGCGCGGTTGTCACCAATGATGCGGCCATCGCCGAGCAGGTGCGTCTGCTGCGCAACCACGGCCGCCGCTCCAAGTATCTGCACGAAGTCAAGGGTTACGGCGAGCGGCTGGACACGCTGCAAGCGGCGGTCTTGGCCGCCAAACTGCACCATCTGCCGGCGTGGACTGCGGCGCGGCGC
>JAPKMV010000199.1 GCA_026645635.1 Caldilineaceae bacterium | reverse complement strand
CCAGCCGGCCACGTCCTGCGCCGGGGCCAGCGCGGCAGGATAGACCGGGTTGGCGTGGAGTTGCAGGGCCACCTGGGCGGTGAGTCGCGCCAGGGCTTCGGGCAGCGCCGCGCTGCCGTCCACATCCAGGCGGGCGCGCAGGGGCGCCCACTCGTCGCGGCGCTGTGAAAAAACGGCGCGCCGGGCTTCGTCGTAGAGGGCGCTGCGCCGGGCGGGAAGGCCCTGCGCGGGCGCAGCGGCGTGCACCTGGGCCAGGATCGTCAAAAGCAGCGGCGTGCGCGCCATCTCGTCGCGCACGGCCGGGCTGGGATGCTTCAGCACCGCCTGCGCCAGCGCGGCGCCACCGTCGCCGTCGTCCCCGGCGTGCAGGCTGGCCCAGTTGGCGCAGAAGCGGCCCACGGCCACGTCGTCCATGGGCTGGATCACAAAGTGGGGCAGGTCGGGCGGCAGCGGCTGCAGGTGGTAGCCGACGATGCGGCTGGTGGCGAGCACCTGGCAGCTTGCCGGGGCGGGCAGATCGGCGCGCCAGCCAGGGTCGAGCGGCGTGTAGCCCTGCGCGTCCTGCACCCGCCGCGCGATGATCTCCTGGATTTCGGCGGCGATGGTCTGGCGCTGCTCCAGGTCGGTCACCTCGTCCAGCCCATCGAACAGGTAGAGGACGCGGCCCTGGGCGGCCCAGCGCGCCACCAGCGCGGCCCAGTCGTGCATGCGTTGCCGCGTGCGGGGCTGCCGCTCCAGGTGCGCACCGCAGTAGACGGCCAGGCGCAGGTGCGGGTCGCCCGCGGCGCCCCAGCGCGCTTCGGCGTAGTCGGCCAGGCGCACCAGCACGGGGAGCCGCGCCGGCCCCAGCAGTTCCTGCTGCGCGGCGTCGCCGTCCGGGCGCACATGGTCGGCGCGCACGCGGACGGGATCCTGCTCGGTCAGCAGCGCGTGGATCATCTGCAAGGCGAGCCAGCGTGCCAGGGTGCTCTTGCCCGTCCCCGGGTGGCCCAGGAGCACGGCACAGGGCTGTTCGCGCACCACCTGGGCCAGGTAGCGGCGGCGCGCGGCTGCGTCGTCAGCGGCGTCCGGCAGCAGCCGGCGCAGCTCCGGGTCGGTGGCAAGGAGGCGGGCCGCGTAAGGGTCGCCCTGGAGCACGCGCCAGACCACCGCTTCTTCTTCGGCGGCCAGCGCGCGCTGCTCCCGGATCAGCCGGGCGAGCAGCCGGGTGCTGGCGCCCCGCTCGGCGGGGGAGGATTCGTCGGCGGCCAGCGCCACATAGACGCGGTCCAGCGGCAGCACGGCGCGCCCCGCGGCCGGCGTGTAGGGCAGGCGCAGCGTCGCGCACTCCTCTTCCAGCGCATCCAGGTAGGCGCGGCTCATGCCGTCGAGGAGGGGCAGGCCGCTGTCCAACCGGTCGGTGAGGGCGAAGTTGCCGTCACCCTCGATGCGGCGGGTGGGCGTCTGGCGAAGAACGCCGGTGTGGCCGCCGCCGGTTTCGTTCCATTCGCCCACCTTGACGCGCACGTAGTCGGCCAGGTCGGCCACCGTGACGTAGCTGCGGCCCGCGGCGTTCGCCGCAGCGCCGCACACGCCGTCGATCAGGTGCGTGCTGAAGACGCCGCGCAGCGCGCCCGCCACCTCCCAGGCGATGTCCCCTGCGCCGGTGGCGGCCAGAAAGACAAAGCCGTGGGCTTCTGCCAGGGCGATGCGTTCCAGGGCCGCGGCAAAGTCGGGGTCGAAGCCGGTGCGGCTCTCTGTCGCGCTGATCTGGCAGGCGTCGACGGTAAGCAACAGGCGGCCGGCGCCGCTGGCGCGCATGGCCGTGATCACATCGGCGACGCGCAGCGCGCTGCCGTCAGGGTCATGGATGGAAGAATCTTGCAGGATCAGGTAGTCCTGGCCGTTGAGACGGCGGCCGTGGCCGGAGAAATGGATCCAGAGGGTCTGCGTCCGGTTGAATTGGTCCTGCAAGCTGCGCAGGGTGTTGCCAACGGTGCGCCAGTCAGCCGGCGGTGAGTCTGCGGCGCCGGGGGTGTGGTCGGGCGGCGGGCTGACAAGGCTGCTGACCTGGTAGTGGTGGCGGCGCAGCGCGGCGGCCAGGCCGTCCACGTCGTTGGTGCAGTAGCGCAGCGGTGGAAAATAGGCGGCCGCGTTGTAGCGGTCTACGCCGATGAGCACGGCATGGCGGGCAACGCTGGCAGGCGGGGCGGTTGGCGTAGTCATCGGCGTCACACAAGTTGATAAGGGCTGATTCTGTGTCAAGTATAGCGTACAGGAGGTGGGAAGCAAACCAAAGACCGCGCTTAGGCGGATGCGGCGGATTTGCATTGTTCTTCGATTAGTTTTGAATCCACCCATTTGAATTGCAGGAACAGGGCGAACCGGCATAAAATCAGGCTTACCATGATGACACGACTCTTTGCCTGCCCAATCGGCCAGCGGGCCGCGTGCAGTACACGCAACCGGATGCTGGCCGGCCTGACGCTCCTGTTCTTGTTCATCGCCGCGGTGGCGGCCGCCTGCACGAGTACACCGGCCTCGCCCACCGGCAACGCCGCCATCGGGGGGCCAATCTTGAGCGAGAACGGCCACTTCCTGGTCAGCTATCAGGCCGAGACGCCGCCCATCGCGCTCAACGCGCTGCATACCTGGCTGCTCACCGTGCAGACGCCGGAAGGCGAGCCGGTCAGCGGCGCGACCATCGCCGTCGACGGCGGGATGCCGGCGCACCGTCATGGCTTGCCCACCCAGCCCCAGGCCGCGCCCGGCGACGCGCCCGGCCAGTACCGCGTCGAAGGCGTGCGCTTTCAGATGCCAGGCGAGTGGATCGTCACCTTTACGATCCAGGCCGGCGATCTGACCGACCAGGTGACGTTCCCGCTGACTCTGCCCTGACGATGCCGCGTCCGCACCTTTTCCTGAGCCTCGGCCTGCTGCTGGCGCTGGCGGTGGCGCTGGCCTGGTGGAATCATCGCCCGCTGTGGAGCGATTCCGACCTGGCGCTGCTCGCCTCGCTCAGCCTGGACAGCCTGCCGCCGCTCCCCGCCGACCCGTCCAACGCGGTGGCCGACGACCCGGCCGCGGCGGCGCTGGGTGCGGCGATCTTCTTCGACACCCGCTTCAGCAGCAACGGCGCGGTGGCCTGCGCCACCTGCCATCAGCCCGACCGCTTTTTCACCGACGGCCGCCCCTTTGGTCAGGGCGTGGGCGAGATTCCGCTCAACTCGATGAGCCTGGTGGGGGCGGCCTACAGCACTTTTTTCACCTGGGATGGCAAGAACGACAGCCAGTGGTCACAGGCACTGATTCCCCTGGAGAATCCGCTGGAGCACGGCGGCGACCGCAGCGCCTACGTGCATCTTCTGGCCGAACACTATCGCGAACCCTATACCGCGGTCTTTGGCCCGCTGCCCGACCTGGCAGACACGGCGCGCTTTCCGCTTCATGCCTCGCCGAAGGGGAGCGGCGCCGCGCTTGATGCCTGGTACGGCATGAGCGACGCCGACCGCACCGCGGTCAACCGCGCCTTCGCCAACATCGGCAAGGCGCTGGCCGCGTATCAGCGCACCCTGCTCCCTGCGCCGGCCCGCTTTGACGCCTACGCCGCTGCCGTGGAGCAAAACGACCGCGCCGCGCAGCGCGCCCTCTTCAACCCGGACGAAGAGGCGGGACTGCGCCTCTTCCTGGGCAAAGGCAAATGCATCGACTGCCACAACGGGCCGCGCTTCACCAACGATGATTTTCACAACACGGCTGTCCCCGGCGCGCCCGGGCTGCCGATCTCCTTGGGGCGCAGCGAAGGGTTGCGGCGCCTTCAGGCGGATCCCTTCAACTGCGCCGGGGTATACAGTGACGCCGACCCGACCGACTGCGCCGCGCTGCGCTTTCTCAAGACCAGCGGCGACACGCTGGAAGGCGCGCACAAGACGCCGACGCTGCGCAACGTCGCCGCCACCGCGCCGTACATGCACACCGGCCAATTTCCCGACCTGCGCAGCGTGCTGGAACACTACAGCGACGGCGGTCTGGCGCTGGTGGGGCACAATGAACTGGAGCCGCTCGACCTTACGGCCACCGAGATGGAGCAACTCGAGGCGTTTCTCCACACGCTGACGCAGGAGTAAGTGAAATGTCTGTGAACATCAAGCGGCGATCCACCGCATGGTTCTTCTCCATCGGCTTTACCGCCATCTGTCTGGCGCTGATCGTGTTCTGGATCTACCGCAGCTACGCCACTCCGCCGGCCACGCGCGCCGGGCATACGGTGCTGACCACCCCGGCGGATGTGACGGCGTTCAAAGCCGACTACGACCAGTTTGCCGAGGCTGCGGGCTGGGGCGAACCGATCTACATCCCCACCGGGATGTTCATTCAGTCCATCGAATTCACCGGCCCCTACAATGTACGCGCCACCGGCTACATCTGGCAGCGCTACCCCATCGCGGCAAACCTGGCGCAGGGCGTGGTCCTGCCCGAAGCCGAGCGCCAGGACCTGACCGAGGTCTACCGCGTGCAGCAGGGCGACGAGGAACTGGTCGGCTGGTATTTCGTCGTCAACGTGCGCCAGCCCTTCGACTATCGCCGCTACCCCTTCGACCGCCAGGATGTGCGCTTTCGCATCTGGTACACAGACTTCGAGGCCAACACCGAGTTGGTCCCCGACCTGGCCGCGTACACCGACGCCTCCCCAGCGCGCACGCCCGGCATCGACGAGGATTTCCTCCTCGAAGGATGGGATGTGACAGAGACCTTTTTTAGCGTCAAG
The DNA here is from genome assembly GCA_026645635.1 of Caldilineaceae bacterium. Lineage (GTDB taxonomy): Bacteria > Chloroflexota > Anaerolineae > Caldilineales > Caldilineaceae > Fredericiella. Next base: position 1,716 of record JAPKMV010000199.1, on the reverse strand, counting down.
GATGTCACGTACAACAGCGACTTTGGCTTCAACAGCCTGGCCAGTTCGGGCGTCGATCGCGAACTCTACTTCAATGTGAGCATCGAACGGGATGTAGTGACGCCGCTGCTCACGCAGGGACTCTCCCCGACGGTGGTCTTTATCCTGGTCTTCGTGACCTTTTTGTTCTTCAGCAAAGACCACGAGCGCCGAGGCGTCTTTGGCCTGAGCTGGAACGGAGTGATCGGGGTGCTTTCCGGCTCCTTCTTCGCCACGCTGGTGGCCCAGGCAGGTCTGCGCAACCAGATCAAATCCGACGGCTTTGTCTTCCTGGAAAGCCTGCACATCCTGCTCTACCCGACGATTCTCACCGTGGCGATCATCACAACGCTCATGGTGGCGGCGCCGGAGCAGAAAGCTGTGCATCAAGCCGACGGCCTGCTCCCGCGGCTCCTCTACTGGCCGCTGATCGGGCTTACGCTGCTGCTGGTAACGCTGGTGTTGTTTTGAGGGGCGAGGGGAGAGGGGCGAGGGGCGATTTCTTGTTCACCCACTCACCCACTCACCCTCTCACCCCCTCACCCATTCCCCCGCCTGCACCCGCACCGCCGCGCGCTCGTCCGCAGATAAATTCTTGAGGCCGAGCACCGCCGGCCCGAAGCGCGGATTGCTGCGCAGCAGCGCCTCGTGTTCGATGAGGAAATTCCAGTAAAGGACATTGTAGGGGCAGGCGTCGGGGCCGGTGCGCACCTTGGGGTTGAAACGGCAGCCGGCGCAGTAGTCGCTCATCTTGTTGATGTAGTTGGCCGAGGCGATGTAAGGCTTGGTGGCGATCTGCCCGCCGTCGGCGTGAAGCCCCATGCCGATGACGTTGGGCGTCACCACCCAGCCGTAGGCGTCGACGTAGCAGGCCCAGAACCACTCATTCACCGCGGCGGGGTCAATGCCGGCCAGCAGGCAGAAGTTGGTGATCACCATCAGCCGCTCGATGTGGTGGCTGTAGCCGTCGGCCAGCACGCGGCCGATGACATGGCGCAGACAGTTCATGTCGGTCTGGCCGTCCCAGAAGAAGCCGGGCAAGGGGCGCGTATGCGCCCAACTATTGGCGGTGGCCAGGTCGGGCATCAGCCGCCAGTATTGCCAGTACATGTATTCGCGCCAGCCGATCACCTGGCGCACGAAGCCCTCCACCGAGCTGAGCGGCGCCTGCCCGGCGTAGTAGCGCGCCGCCGCGGCCTGCGCCATCGCCAGCGGCTCCAGCAGCCCGATGTTCATGTAGGGCGACAGCAGCGAGTGAAAAAGCGTGGCGCTGCGCCGGGTCATGGCGTCTTCGTAGGGGCCGAACGCTGCCAGCCGCTCGTCGAGAAACTGCTCGAACGCAGCCTGCGCCTGTGCGTGCGTCACAGCCAGGCCGAAGCCCTCCACCGCGCCGACGTGTCCTGGCAGTGCGGCCACTTCGTCCATCACCGCCTGGGTGATGGCGTCGGGCGCAAAATGCATGACCGGCGGCGCGTCCAGCCCACCTTTGGGCAGCGGCTTGCGGTTGTCCGCGTCGAAGTTCCACGCGCCGCCCTCCGGCTCGCCCTGCGCAGTTAGCAGCACGCCCCAGCGCCGGCGCATGGCGCGATAGAAGGTCTCCAGAATGACCCGCTTCTTCGGCTCAGGAAAGAGGTTGTCGCGGCCGATCAGAAACTGAGTGTTGGGGATGACCGTCGTCGCCACGCCCAGCGCCGCAGC
>JAPKMV010000198.1 GCA_026645635.1 Caldilineaceae bacterium | reverse complement strand
GCGAAGCTCTCCGTCTCTGCGGCTCTGCGTCAGAGGGATCTCTGCAAACAGTTTCTTTGGGTTGAACCGCTGCGCGGAGGTCACGCTGTGGGGCGATTTGGCAAATCGCCATACAATTTTGGATTGCTTCGGGACCGTCGCGCGGTGGGGCGATTTGGCAGATCGCCTTACGGTGTCGGCGGCGCGGCTGCGTCGGCTTCGTCGTGGGGCTTGCCGTCATAGTACCCGTGGCGCTCCGGCGGCAGCAGTTCCGTCATCGCCAGCATGATGCGTGTGGTGAGCTGCTGGGCGGCGTCGCTCTCCTCCCCACCCTCGGCGACGACCGGCAGCAGCGGCTTGCCAAAGCGCACCGTCACGAGAGGACGCCGCCGCAGCTTGAACACATCGCGCAGCACCGGCTCGGTGTTGATCACCACGACCGGCACGACCAGGGCGTTGGCCTGGAGGGCAATGCGGGCGACGCCAGTGCGCCCGCGCTGCAATGCGCCGGTGCGGCTGCGCGTGCCTTCGGGAAACATGCCCACGACATAGCCAGCCTGGATCATCTTCACTGCCTGCTCGATGGCATCGCTGTCCCGTTCGCCGCGGCGCACAGGAAAGGCGCCGGCGCCCCGCACCAGGGCGCTCAACCAGGGGTGAAAATTGAAGATCTCGGCCTTGGCCATGTAGTAGATCTGGCGCGTCGAGGCATAGCCCAGGATCACATAGTCAGGGCCGAGCGTGTGGTTGCACGCGGCGATGCAGCCGCCGCGGCGCGGGATGTTCTCGGCGCCCTCGACGCGCAGGCGTAGAAAAAACGGCTTGATGATGATCGCGACGATCACCAACACCTTCCAGGTTCGGCTTGCCTGATGCGGCCACCTCATGCAGTCTCCCCTTCTTGGGTAGATATCCGGTCAGTCGCTCCGGCCCCGCCCGATTCCCCGACGCGCATCTCGGCGGGCAGCAGATCCGCCATGGCGGCCATGATGTCGCGCGTGTAGGTTCGCAGCGCGCGGGAATCGTCGACGGCGGCCGGCGGCGCCAGCGGGGGGCCAAAGCGCACGGTGATCTGATCGCGCTTGCGCAACCGCGCCCAATTCTCCGGTTTGAAGAGCCGCTCGGCGTTGATCACGACCGCGGGCACCACCGGCGCCTGCGCCAGAATCGCCACGCGGGCGGCGCCGGAACGGCCGCGCTGGAGCTTGCCGGTGCGGCTGCGCGTGCCTTCCGGAAACATCCCCAGCGCATGGCCGCTGCGCACCAGGTCGAGCGCATGCTCCACCGCCTCCAGGTCGGCCTCGCCGCGATGGATGGGAAATGCGCCGCCCGACCGCATCAGCCAGGTGAGCGCGGGGTTGATCGCAAAGAGTTCGGATTTGGCCATAAAGTAAATCTGGCGTGGGGAGGCGTAGCCGACGACGATGAAGTCCGGCCCCATGATATGATTGCAGGTTATGATGCAGCCGCCGGTCAGCGGCACGTGCTCCTGACCCTCGCAGCGAAAGCGGGCAAAGAGCGGCTGCACCGCCCGCGCAAAGAACCAAATGGTCGTCCAAGTCGCGTTCGCGTCGCATGGTCGTCGCATGGCAGCTCCTTCCTCTTGGTCAGTTGACGCGCATCAACATCTCGCCGCAGGTGCGATAGAGTTCGATCATCCGGCGGTTTTCCTCGGTGAGCGTTGGCGGCTCCTCTCCGCCCTGCACCAGACGCGGGAAGAGGCCGGCGCGGATCAGATAGTAGCGTAGATCGTGCTGCGCCTGCTCCCAATCCTCCAGCTTGTAGTGCAGCACGCCCCGCTCGCGCCAGTAGTGGCGTTCTTGCGGCTGCACCGCGATCAGATAATCGAGCGTGCGCAATGCCAGCGTGTGATTGTCGGCCATCAAGAAGGCGTTGCGCAGGTTGTTCAGCACGCGCAGCGCGATCATCTGCGCGCTGACCGGCTCCCACATGGCGTGCGCCACTTGCAGCGGGCGCCCGACGATGCGCGCCAGGTGCTCAGCCACGGCCGACGGCGCCACCAGTTGGCCGTAGAAGGGATCAAGCAGCCAGTCGCCGGCGTCGTCGCGGTAGCGCGCCATGAAGTGAAACGGGAAGCCCAGCCCATCGATTTGCAGGTCGATGCGCCGCCCGACCGCCATGCAGAGCAGGCAGAGCATGATCGGCAGCCCCTGTCGCCGCACCAGCACATCCGGCATCAGGCTGTTGCGCGGGTCGTAGTAGCCCTTTTCCGCGCCGTGGAAGCCAAAGTCCTGGCACAGAATGTCGAGAAATGCCTGCGCCGCTGCCGCGCCAATGCGCGGATGGGTCAAGCGCCCGGCTGCAGAATGAGCCAGCGCGTCGAGCTGCGCCCAGTAGCCGGGTTCATCCAGCGCCGGGTAGGCAATGCGCGCGATGTCGATGGCCAGTTGCTCTGGCAGGACGACGGCGCGCTCGAAGTTGCGGACAAAGGCGTCGATGGCGGTCATCGGTCAGGCAGAGAAAGCGGATTGGCGCCGCGCGCCACCTTGGCCATCCGCGCCGACTCCTGCGTGAGGATGCGGCGCATCACCGCCACCGAGGTGGCGTAGGTGGCGTCCACGCCAAAATAGCTGAGGCTCTTGCTGAGCAGCATCTGCCGCCGGCTGATCGGCGTGTCACTGGCGTAGTGTAAGACGCCGATGTCGTAGGGCACGTTGATAAAGAGATTGACGATCTCGTTCGTGGGATAGCGTTGCGGATAAACGTCTTCGTAGATACCGCTGAGATAGGGGCCGGACTCCATCTCGATGTCGGTGTAGCCCTCTTCGTAGAAGACGTGCATGAAGCTGCGGTTCTGCAGGATGGTGCCGCGCACGGTCACGGCCTTTTGGTTGTCGAAAACGGTGCCAAAGTTGAGCAGTGCGCTCACATCCTGGGCCTGGAACGAGTTGCGGAAGAGGAAGGTGTTCTGCGAGTGCTCGTCGTAGACCACGTTGGGGATCATCACATCGCCGACGCGACCGTTGAGCGTGGCCGCCTTGCCCAGGATGTAGACGCCCATGATGCGCCCCACCGCAGTGCTGATCTGGCTGAAGATGTGATAGGCCGCCATGCCCAGCGGATAGTCGATGTTGAGGATGATGGCGTTGCTGCGGCGCAGCAAGTCCCACTCGTCCGCGCTCAACACACGCAGCCGCGGGTCGATGCGCGCAGCGTCGAGGCGGTTCATCTCGATGATCTGTGCTTCCACGTCCAGGCAGCTTGGGTCGCTGACGCGGGTGATGCCCACCTCCCGTTCACGCTGGGCGACCAGTTCCTCCAGTTCGCGGCGGTTGTGGGCGCCGGCCATGTGCATGCGCGTGGCGTAGTAGAGAAAGTTGAAAAAGTGCCCATTGTCTTGGGGGGGCAGCGCGGAATACTCGCTCCAGAGGTCTTCCGGGTTCTCGCGCTCGACAAATTCCACGATCCCTTGCTTGAGTTCGGCGGCCAGACCGCTGATCAAATTGGGCAGGCTGTGGATGTTGCTGCTGACAAAGTAGATAGGCCGGTCGGCAATGTTGAGCGGCGGCTGCGCGGTTTCCACCCTGTTCCACCAGGTCTGCACGCTGCGGCGGTAGTCGCCCAGGCCGCTGCCAAGCACGATGACGCGCATGTCCATGCGCTGCACCGCGGCCTTACGCAGGTTGGTGAGCAGGTGCGCGCCCGGCCAGAGCTGGCTGAGTTTCTCGGCGTCGGCCTGGCTCAGCCCAAGCTGCTCCTGCACCGCGGCGATGAGCTGCGCACCCTGCACCGCGGCGCCCTGTTCCGGGGTGAGCAGTTCATTGCGAAAGACGCCCTGCATCAGCCGCTGGTGAATCTTGTTCCACTCGATCTGGAAGGTCACCATGCACGGGATCAGGTCGTCGATGTCGCTGACGCTGGCGACGAAGGCGGCCATCACGCCGTTGTCGGGGTTGAAGAAGTATTTGCGCCGCCGTGCGCGCGCCTTCACCGGCTTCCAGGTGTCCAGCGGGTAGCCCTCGCGGGCAAAGACATCCTCCATCTGCCCCATGACCATCAACGAGGCATCGACGATGCTGTCGGGCAGGCGCAGCGCCGAATAGACCAGCGCCGAGATGTCGATGTCCGGGCTGTCGGCCATGAAGTGCAGGTTGGACTTCATGGCCATGTGCGTCTCTTCCAGGCTGCGAATCCGGATCGGCCCGCTGCTGCGCAGGAGCGAATAGTAGGTGCGGATGTACAGTTCAATCTCGTCGCTGTTGGTTCTAGGCGGTGTGCGATCCATGTGTGTAGCCTATCACAAAATGTCGATTGGATAAAAGGCGCTAAAACAGTGGCAGCGCGCCTGTGGCAGCCACCGGCCACAGGGGAAGCGTACCATGCTCGGCCAACTTTGCCTGCAAGCGGCGCACGCTTGCCGGCGCGTGCCCTTCGTAGGGGTTGTGCATGTAGCCATAGACTGCGCGCCCCGCCGCAGCCTGTTCGACGATACGCGCCGCCCACCGGGCAAGTTCGTCGTCGCGGTGCACTTGCAGCTCACGATCGCCGCTCGGCCCGTTGCGATCATCGCCGATCCAGCGGATGAACACGAATGCAGGGGCGCGCCGCGTCGCCATCACATCCTGCCAGATGGGGTAAAGATCGGGCGTGCCTAGGCGGTCGACCAGCACCAACGCGAAGCCGCGCTCCGCCAGGAAGGTGGCAAAGGCCGGCGTCATCAGGTCGGCAGCGCGCACCTCCACCGCCAGCCGCAGGTCGGTGGCCAGCGGCGCCAGCCAGTCGAGATACGCAGCCAGGGCGCGGCCACAGGTGCGACGCGTACAGTCCGGCGGGAGTTGGAGAAAGGCAGGCGCAGCCGCAGGGCCAAGCGCGCGCAGCGCATCGAGAAAGGCGAGGGTCTCCTCGGCACAATCGACCAGGCGCTTGTCGTGGCTGATGCGGCGCGGGAATTTGAGCGCAAAGGTGAAGCCGGCCGGGGCGTGCTCCACCCACGTGAGGAGCGTCGAGGCGGCAGGCAACGCATAGAAACTGGTATTGACTTCCACCGTGTCGAACTGACTGACGTAGTAGGGCAGATAGCGCGAGCGCGCCAGTTTATCAGGATAGAAGACGCCGCGCCAGGCGTCGTAAAGCCAGGACGAGGCGCCAAGATGGACGGCATCCAACGCTTGCGCAGACATGTTCAGCATTGTAGCACGCGCAGGACGCAAGCAGGAGTAGCGCGTGTGCGCATTCGCTTGTATGTCCGAGTGGATGAGAGGGTGAGAGGGTGAGAGGGTGAGAAAGACGCACGTTGTGTTGGCTCAGTGGATGGTGTACGGGCACGCTATAGCGTACCCGTACTGGGAGATCGAGGTGATGCTTGGGGTGCTTTCAGCAAAATGCACAATTTTGACCAAAATGCAGTCGGAATATACAAATTCGACAAACCAAAAAGCGAGAAATCTTGTGCACTTTGCACATTGAGTCCCGCGCCCTCTCCGGTTATCATTCACCCAGCTTGTGAAATCTGACACAGATTCCAGGCAAAGCGGCGCCGGTGGGTGCGTGTTATCACCACAAGCGGCGCCGGAGCTAGTCAGGTCAAACGCAATCACATGTATTCAGATTAGGGAGGACAGTTTTCATGACACGCAGACTCTTACGAGCTATGCCGCTGGCGGTGGTGTTGAGCCTGTTGGCGACCAGCGCCTTCGCTCAAAGTGAACCGACAGCGGAACTCACCTATTCGATCAACAACATCATCCTGTTCATTGCCGCCGTCCTGGTGCTCTTTATGCAGGCGGGCTTTGCCCTGGTCGAGGTTGGCTTCAACTCCTCCAAGAACGTCGTCAACATCATGTTCAAAAACCTGATCGATATGTGCCTAGGCGTGCTGATCTTCTGGTTCATCGGCTACGGCATCATGTATGGGAGCGATGTGATCCCCGGCGTGCTGGCCTGGGGCGGGTTCGGCATCAGCGAAGTTGCCGACGGCATCAGCGGACTGAATCCGCAGGTAGACTTCCTCTTCCAGGTTGCCTTTGCAGCCACGGCAGCCACAATCGTCTCCGGCGCGGTCGCCGGGCGCATCAAGTTCAGCGCGTACCTGGTCTACACGGTCTTCATTACGGCCGTCGTCTACCCGATCAGCGGCTTCTGGCAGTGGGGCGGCGGCTGGCTCAACCAGATGGGCTTCCACGATTTTGCCGGCTCGCTAGTGGTGCATGCGGTGGGTGGTTTCGCCGGTCTGGCCGGCGCCATCGTGCTGGGAGCGCGCATCGGGCGCTTCGCCAAGGACACGCCCAAGCATGTCTTTGCCCCCCACAACTACGTTTTTGGCGGTCTGGGCGTCTTTATTCTCTTGATCGGCTGGTACGGTTTCAACCCAGGCAGCCAGTTGGCCTTTGCCACGGCGGCGGACATCGACATGGTGATGCTGATCGCCGTCAACACCACGCTGGCAGCCGCCGCCGGCGCAACCGCAGCGCTGATCCTGTCCTGGTTCCTGCTCAAGCGCCCAGACCTCGGTTCGACGCTCAACGGCATG
>JAPKMV010000197.1 GCA_026645635.1 Caldilineaceae bacterium | reverse complement strand
CGACTTCTACGAATTCGCCAGCCGCCAACGCCTGGCGCATCAAGGTCACGTCGTCAAAGTTCATGCCTCTACCAAATCGCAGACCGACAGCCCGGCCAAGAGCATGTGGATCGTCGAAGGCGACTCGCCCTACGACGGGCGGTATATCTCTGACATCGAAATCGTGAAAGAATAAGGCTGTCAAGCACGAAGAGTCATGTCACGAATGACACGAATTTTGACGAATTCAGTCGTTCACGAATCTCACGCCAAGCCGCCAAGAACGCCAAGAATTTACTCTGTGCCTTTGCGTCTTTGTGTCTTTGCGTGAGCCATATTCGTTAGAATTCGTGTCATTCGTGACTAGAAAGGAGTGAACCCATGCTACCAGAACCACGCCTCGCCCGCCAGATCGTGGAGACGCTCGGCCAGTCGGGCACGCCGCTCTCCAAGGGTGTGAGCTACTACAATGCCGGCAACGAGTCGCTGCTCAACGCCATCGACGCGCACTATCTCGGCTCCTACCTGGCCGACGGCGGCGCGGTCTTCAAGCTGGTGGTGGGCGATTACGGCGCGGGCAAGTCGCACTTTCTCTACTGCGTGCGCGACCGCGCCTGGCAGCGCAACTTCGCCGTGAGCAAGGTCGATCTCAGCCCGAAGGAAAGCCCCTACGACGACCAGCGCCGGGTCTACGCCGCGGTGGCGTCGGCGCTGATCTGGCATGAACTCGGCGGGCTGGGCGAGGATGAGCAGGGGCTGGCGCGCTTCCTGGAAGGGACGCTGCGCCGCGTGGTCTCCCCCCACGGTCTCGACTTGAGCGACGAGGGCGCCGAAGATCTGCCCGACGTGCGCGGCCTGTTACAGACGGTGACGAGCACGCCCATCGACAGCCTGAGCTACCACAAGGCGATCCAGGGTTATCTCACCGCACTGCTGCGCGGGCAGACGCGGCGGCTGGAGGCGCTGGAACGCTGGCTCCACGGCGACGAGGTCAGCCCGGAAGACATGCGCGACCTGCGCACCATCGGCGTGACCGAGAAGATCAACAAGAACAACGCCTTCAAGATGCTGCGCTCGCTCTGCCAGGCGGTGCGCGCGCTGGGCTATACGGGGCTGGCGCTGCTCTTCGACGAGGGCGACCGCATGTTGAGCATCGGCGGCAAGGCGGAGAAGACCGCCACCGACAACCTGCGCGAGGTGATCGACCGCTGCCGCGAGGACCTGCCCGGCGCGCTCTTTATGTACGCGGTGCCGCCCGATTTCCTCAACACGGTTGTGCCCAAGTACCCGGCCTTGCAGCAGCGGGTGCAGGCGGCCAACTACTTCTCGCGCAGCAACCCCTTCAGCCCGCAGATCGACCTGGAGCATCTCGACATCCCCGACGAGGAGCTGCTGGAGCAGATCGGCTACCGGCTGCTGCCGATCTTCGAGCTGGCCTATGGCGTCAAACTCGACCAGGCGTTGCAGACTGCCAACATCCACGCGCTCTCCGCCGCGGCGCGCAATGCCTACCTGGCCATCAGCCACCGCCGCCTCTTCGTCAAGACGCTGGTGACGGAGTGGTATCGCCAGAAGGAGGAGGGCGAGGTGGCGCTGAACCCGGAGGTGGCGGCGGCGCTGATCAAGGGGCAAAGCGACGCGCTCAACCTGCTGGCCGACGCGCAGCAGAGTCCGTACTGACGGGGGCGCTTGTGGAGACACAGACGGTTCATCATCCCCATTTTGGCAAAGGCGAGCTGCTCAAGACCTACATGGGCGGCTATGAGTGGGAGGTGCTCTTTGCCTCCGGGCGGCGCTTCCGGCTGCCGGCCAGGGAGTTCACCGCCGAGTCGTACCGCGCGGTCACGCCGCCGGCGATTCTGGCCGAGGCGCCGGCGCGCATCCCGCTGGACACCGACCAGTTCCGTGCGCGCCAGACGCTGGAGGCGCTGCGCGTCGGCATCGTGCCGGTGCAGGACGCCGAGACGCTCACCATCGGACTGGAGGCAGAGCGGGTGACGCTGGATCGCGCGCTCGACCGCAGCCGCGAGCGGGGCGGCGACGTGCTGGCGGTGATCGGCGACTACGGCTTCGGCAAGAGCCACTTCATCGAACTGGCGGCGCGGCGCGCGCTGCGCGAGAACTTCCTCGTCGCCGGCGCCAGCCTGGACCTGGTGGAAGTCCCGCCCGGCAAGGCGCACAAGATCTACGAGGCGCTGGTCACCGCGCTGCGCTACCCCGACACGAGCCGTCGCGGGCTGCTGCCGCTGGTGGAGAAGGCGCTGGCTCGGCCCGCCGTCATCGCCGAGTTCGTGCGCCTCTGCCCGCGCGAGGTCAAGGAGTGTCCTCTGGCCGCCGCGCTGCTGGCGCTGCAAGATTGCCCCAGCCAGACCGCGCTGGAGGAGACCGTCGCCTGGCTGAGCGGGCAGACGAAACCCCAGGGCGAGATGAAGGCCTATTTCAAGCGCCCGCCGCGGCTCTACATCAACGGCGAAAACGCGCGCCAGTACAGCTATCTGCTCACCGGGATCAGCCTGCTGGCCACGCTGGTGGGTTACAGCGGCATGGCGGTGCTGATCGACGAGTCCGAGCACTATTCGCTGCTGCGCGGCAACCAGCGCGAGCGCGCCGACTCCTTCTTCAAGGCGATGATCGTGAGCAGTCTGGGGCTGAACAACGGGCGCATCGACGCGCGCCGCGAGATCCCGGAAAATTCGCGCGCCGACTACCCGGTCTGCTACACCTCCGAGCCACATCTCTTCTTCCTCTTTGCCCTGACCGAAAGCGCCGACCGCATGCCCGTGGGGACATGGCTGGCGCCGTCGCACCTGGTGCGGCTGGACGACCGCTTCATCGAGAAGGACATCCGCGAGTTCTACGCCACGCTGCTGCGCTATCACGCCCTGGCCTACGACTACACGCCCGCGCCGGCGCGCTACGCTGATGCTGCGGCGGTGGCGCCCGGTCTGTTGGCGCGGGCGCTCGCCCAGCATCGCATCAACCTGCGCGAGTTGATCCGCAGCGCGGTGACCACGTGCGATTTGTTGTATCTGTATGCGGACTACGCAGCGGAGGAGATGATCGGGGAGTTGAAGGCGGGGTTGAAGGTGTAAAGTCACCCAGGAGCGTCAAAATGCGTTTTTTCACCACAGAAGGGCCGGTCAACTGCGCTGATCATTACTGCCTGCCGCCATTGACGCGCTTTGATCTGGCTGACATCTCCGGGCTGATTGCCCAGAAGAAGTATTTCCTGCTCCACGCCCCGCGGCAGACTGGTAAAACGACCTGTCTGCTGACACTGGCGGAGCACTTGAATCGACAGGGCGACTATCACGCTGTCTACGCCAACATCGAGGCGGCGCAAGCGCTGCGCGAGGATGTGGCGCAGGCCATGGCGACGATCGTAACCTATATCGCCACTTCCGCCGCTACCTTGACCGGTGACGAGATCGCCCCGTCCATCATGCGCGACGTTCTGGCCAACAGCGCGCCGGGCGCCCAGTTAGGCGTCTTTCTCACACGCTGGAGCAAGGCAGTCGACAAGCCAATTGTCCTCATGCTCGACGAAGTGGATGCGCTGGTCGGCGACACGCTGATCTCACTGCTGCGCCAGTTACGCGCCGGCTATCCGACGCGGCCAGGCGCCTTCCCGCAAAGCCTCATTCTCTGCGGCGTGCGCGACCTGCAGGATTATCGCATCCAGGCGTCGAGCGAGAAGAGCGTGATCACCGGCGGTAGTGCGTTCAACATCAAGGCCGAATCGCTGCGCCTGGGTGACTTCAACCAGCGCGAAGTGGAGACATTGCTGCTCGAACATACCGCAGAGACCGGGCAGGTGTTCACACCGGAAGCGCTGTTGTTGGTTTGGGAGCTGACCCAGGGGCAGCCCTGGCTGGTCAATGCGCTCGCCTATGAAACGACCTGGCGCGACAAAGCAGGCCGCGACCCCAGCCGGCCCATCACGGCAGCGGCGATCCAGCAAGCGAAGGAGAACCTCATTCAACGCCGCGTCACCCACCTGGACCAACTGGCGGACAAACTGCGTGAGCCGCGCGTGCGCCGTGTCGTCGAGGCGATCCTGGTGGGGGAGCAGGAGCCGTCTGCCATCCCGCCCGACGACATCACCTATGTGCGCGACCTGGGGTTGATCAAAACGGCGGGACAACTCGCCATCGCCAATCCGATCTACCGTGAGGTGGTGCCGCGCGAACTCACCTGGGGCACGCAGTTGACCATCAGCCAGGAGCCGGCGTGGTACATCCGTCCCGACGGGCAGCTCGACCTGCCGAAACTGCTGGCGGCCTTTCAGCAATTTTTCCGCGAACACTCGGAGAGCTGGCTCCAGCGCTTTGACTACCGCGAGGCCGGCCCGCAGTTGCTCTTGCAGGCGTTTCTCCAGCGCATTCTCAACGGCGGCGGACGCATCGACCGGGAGTACGGCCTGGGCCGCCGCCGCACCGACCTGCTGATCGTCTGGCCCTATGCGGGCGGCGTGCAGCGGGCGGTCATCGAACTCAAGCTGCGCTACGGCGACCTGGAAGCGACCATTGCCGACGGCCTGGCGCAGACCTGGGCCTATGCCGATGCCAGCGGCGCCGGCGAGGCGCACCTGGTCATCTTCGACCGCACGCCGGGCAAGCCCTGGGCGGAGAAGATCTGGCAGCGGGTGGAGGTCTATCGCGGGTATGCGATCACGGTGTGGGGATGTTAGCGCCCTTCGCTCTGTCGTCACCCTGGGCCGCGAGTCTCCAGCAGCCGTTCTGGAAAATGTTCAGAAAGTTGGCCGTACGATGACGGACAAGACCTCAGCAACCGGCGCGACCTGCCGCAAGATGGTGCAAGGTCTGGGCGGTTGCGCTCCTCAATCAGGCCGGTGTCATCTTCAGCGAGGATTTCAACCCTGGCTCGATCTTTGAAGGCATCCCTGCTAGCAGATACCCTCAAATCTCCCCTCCCGCGTACCCGGTCGCCCCCTTCGCCCGCCACAAGAAACACGGAAAGCAGACGTTTTATTGGCATACGCGACATCCCGATGCCTGTGGTAAAATGCCAACCCGCGGATGCACCGCTCCCATTTCTGGCCGTTGTGGTGCGAAAGTTACTGGCAGGCACCCCGCCGTTTTGGATACTTTGGGGGCAGCAATCGCCACTGGATGCTGCCAACGGGAATGGACAACATACGATTGATGACCTCTCGCATATCCAGCGTGCGGGGTCGTCCACCCGATTTTGCCGACGGGATCAACGGCTGGATAGTTTTCACAACAATCTTTGAAGGAACCATCGATGTCAACTCTCTTCACCACTACCACACGCACACGCAGCTTGCTGATCGTCGTCCTCGTGCTTGTGCTGACGAGCACTCTTTTTGCCCGCGCCACCGCTACAGGAGAACAACTGCGTGGGGACTTATTCGGCTGGGGACCGGGGATCGCTATGTCCAGTAATTTGGGCGGCACCTTTCTCGCCACAAGCGGCCAGATCACTGCGGCAAGCACAACTGCAGGATTCAAGTTCTTCAAGGACTCGAATCTTTGGTACAGCACAAATGGCGGCGTCAATTTCGGGCAGATTTACTCGAGCTATTCGACATCCAATCCTGATAATAGCACATTTGCGCATACGCAGAACAGCTACTACGCCGCCAAATGGAACGGCAACGACAAGGGCGTGATCTTCCAACTAAGCGGCGCGCCCGTGAACATCACCGGCGTGAGCCGCGATCCGGCTTCCCCCACCAGCGCGGATCCCGTAGAAGTGACCTTGACGACCGCCAGTGCGCCGCCAGCCGAACAAACCTTCTTTCTGCGCTACACCACCAACAACTTCACCACCAGCACCGTCGTGCAGATGACTGGCAGCGGGACGACGCGCTCTGCCACGATTCCGGCCCAGAGCGCCAGCACGAACGTGATCTACTATGTCTTCTCGTCGGCCAACACGACGTCGATTGCCCCTGCCGACGCCGACTTGATGACGATCAACTACGACACCAACGGCGGCCCCAACTACAGCTACACCGTCACCGCTGCGCCGGGGCCGATCACTGTCACCGGCGCCAAGGCCCTCTGGCTCGACCAGAACACCATCGCCTGGAACGGCGTCGCTGGAACGACGTACAAGCTGGTCTACGACCCGGACGGCGGCGTGCTCGACAGCGCGGAGACGACCGCCTTCACCGACGCCAATACGCCCGGCTTCCTCGCCCTGACCGCCAGCGGCACAATCGGCACCAACGCCTATCCGAAGAATCCCAACGCAAACGGCCTGACCCGCCTGCTGCTCTCCGGCGTGACCAGCGACACGGTCAAGGCGCTGCTCAAGGGGCAGGTGATCGTCGCCGCCTACAACAGCGGCGGCACGCAGGTCGACGCCAGCCGCGTCCAGATACAGGGCGCCCTCGACGATCTCTACGTGACCCAGGGCACGGCCATCAGCGCCACCCTCGGCGTCACCTACAGCAGCGGTGCGCCCACGGTGCGTCTCTGGGCGCCGACGGCCAAGAACGTCAGCTTGCAGCGTTTTGCCGATTCCAC
>JAPKMV010000196.1 GCA_026645635.1 Caldilineaceae bacterium | reverse complement strand
TTCATCAACGGCCGGCCCGCGGCGTCCACCGCCACCGTGCCCGACCACTGCGCGGTCGCCGCCACGCCCACAACCTCGGCGGCAGCCACGCCGGATTGGTGCAGCAGCCGCCGGGTCGCCGTGCAAATGGCAGCCCACCACTCCGCTGGGTCCTGCTCTACACCGCCGTCGGGCAGGTGGAGCAGGCGCACCGGTTCGCTGGCGCCGGCGACGAGGGCGCCGGTCGCTGCGAACAGGGCGACCTTGGGGCCGGAGGTGCCGAGATCAATGGCCAGAATCAATGCCATGCTTCACATGTCCAATTCACAAGAGCGATTTGGCAAATCGCTCTACACTTTTGGTTTCTGTCGCCTATGACTTTAGGCGCTGGCGGCCGGTACGAGCACCTTGAGCACGCCAGGCTGAACCACACAATGCACCTCCGCCGCTTCGAGCAGTTCGCCGTCACTCTGCACAGTCTGCGGCGGGTCACTGGTAATGCGCACCTCGCGCGCCTGCCAGTAGCGCAGGGTCGACCGAAACTGTTGGCCGAGTTCGCGGTTGCGCGCCGTCCGTTCTTCCGGCGCCACCTGGCTCAGGCCCAACACTGCGCCGATCAAGTCGAAGAAGCCCTTTACCCCAGCCTGTTCGATGACGATCACGTCGAGCAAGCCGTCATCCACAGTGATCCCAGGAATCAGGTTCACGCCGGCCTGACCCATGTTGCCCGAATTGGCGACGATGCAGGTCAGCCCTTCGCTACTAAAGGTCGCGCCGTCCACCACGATTTCGTAATGGGCAAGCGTCGGCGCCACCAGATTTTGCGCGGCAGCCCACAGATAGGCAAAGACGCCGTACTTGTCTTTGGCCGCGCGATCGGCGCCGGCCACCATCGCCGCCTCCAGCCCCAGACCGACACGCAAGATGAAGGGTTGGCCATTGACTGACCCAAGATCGACCTGGCGCACCTGACTCTGTGGATCGACGGCTACGCGCAGTGCAGCGTCCAGTTGGCGCGGAATGCCCAATTCGACCGACATGACATTGGCGGTGCCGCCCGGCAGAATGGCTAACTTGACGTCGGTCCCCTTCAGGGCCGCGGCAACCTCTGCCACACTGCCATCCCCGCCATAAATCGCGACGACATCTGCGCCGGCAGCGACGGCGGCGGAGGCCAGGGCGGTGGCGTCGCCCGCCTGTTTCGTGATGTCGATGTCCCAGTCGACAGGATAGTCGGCAAAGACAGCCTGCACCGACTTGAGGTTGAGTCCCTCCTGTCCGGCGCCTGGATTGGCAATGATCTGAATGAAGCGGCTCATCTTGGGTTCCCTCACCTTTGTGGCGCGGCCACACCTGCTAAACGGTCAAGTTCCCAGCAAAAAAATCATCCCACGGGAAGACTACTGGCCCGTCGTGGCAGACGATGTCGATCATCGTCAGCGCCAGGGGGATCGCGGCCGCGTCGAGTTTACCCGCAGCGACCAGCGCCTCCACGGTCGGGCCGATGGCCTGGGCGAGTTGCGCGCCCTCGATGGTGTCGTCGGGCATGTAGTCGCGCTTGGCCACCGAAAAGGGGATGCCCTGCCCAAGATACGCGCCCATGCGCCCGTTGCGCCCGCCCATGCTCGTCACGTAGAGATCGCCGGCGCCGGGCAAGGTGAAGACGGTGCGCCGCTCGCCGCCCATGTAGTCCACCAGATAGGCCATTTCCCACAGCCCCTGGGCGAAGACCGCGGCCGAGAGGTTGAACATGACCGCATCGTTGCCGGCTTTGCCATCGCGCGCCAGCAGCCCGCCCACGCAGCCCACCGCCAGCGCGTAGAGATTCTTCAGCGCCACGCAGGTCTCCACGCCCACCATGTCGGTGGACGGCCAGACGTGGTAGTAGCGGGTGCGCAGCATCCCGGCCAGCCGCTCCAGGAGCGCAGCGTCGCTGCCGGTGATCACCACGCAGGTGTCGCGCTCCGCCGCCAGTTCCCCGGCGATGGACGGCCCGCCGATAGCGACGAGCGGCGTGTCCCGCTGCTGCTCCGGCGTCAGGTGGCGGCGCAGACGGTGGGGCAGCAGTTCCAGGTGATCGCCCTCGCCCGCCAGCCCCTTGGTGAGAAAGAGCAGCGGCACGCCGGGCGGCAGCACCGGGCGCAGCATCTCCCCGGCCCACGCCACGCCAAAGGAGTTGACGCCCACCACCACCAGATCCGCGTCCTGGATCACTTCGCCCAGGCGGTCGTAGGTGTAGGGCGTCACTGCGTCGCGCAGCCGCGTCTTGATGCGCGGGTGGATGCGCGTCTCGTGCACTTCTTCGATGATATCGCCATCCAGGTGCGTGCCCACCAGCCGGACGGCGTGCCCATTGTCGGCCAGCGGCATGGTGAACGCGCTGCCCATCATCCCCGCGCCGAGCACTACTACATTGGCCATCGATCGCTCCTTTGAGAGTCGGATAGACCGCGGATTTGGCGGATTAGACGGATTGACGCGGATTGATTCAAGATAATCCGCGTCGATCCGCTTGATCCGCCAAATCCGCGGTCTATTGCTTTATTGCCTTTTGCCTAGCCTACCCCACCTATCACATTGCATCAAAACGCGCTTGTGGGTATGCTGTAAGGAATTGGTTTCCAGCTTACACGCCGCACGGTCGCGGCGCAACCTCAAAGGAGAAAGAATCCGTGTCCCGCACCATCGTACCCGGCCCAACCTACGCTGAAATGCGCAATCCGATGTTGTTGAGCGACGACCTGCGCGCCCAGGCCAACGCCGCACGCGACGACGAACTCAACCCGCTCAACCTCTTCAACATCAACTGGCGCAACACCAGCAACCAGGTCGAGCGCATCGTCCTGCCCAAGGAACTGACCGGGGTGCAGGCCAACATCGTCGTGCTCAGCGGGCGCACCTTCCCCAGCGGCAGCATGAAGGTCGGCCCGGCCTACGCGACCCTGGCCGAGAACGAGGCGCTCAACCACCTGCGCCCGGGCGACCGCACCGTCATCGGCCCCAGCACCGGCAACTTCGGCATCGGCACCGCCTACGTCAGCCTGCTCAAGGGCTACAAAGCCATCGTCGTCATGCCCGACAACATGAGCGAGGAGCGCTACGACCGCATCCAAAAATACAAGGGCGACCTCGACCTGACGCCCGGCACCGAGTCCGACGTGATCCTCACGCTGGAGCGCACGCACAGCGAATACGTGAGCAAGCCGCACCAGTACGTGACGCTGGCGCAGTTCGAGCTGATGCCCAACTACCGCTTCCACCGCCACGTCACCGGCAAGGCCGTGGTCGATGCGGTCAAGGGCCTCGGCAACGGGCGGGTGGCGGCCTTCGCCAGCGCGCCGGGCAGCGCCGGTACGCTAGCCGCCGGCGATTATGTCAAATCCCTCTACGGCGACGCCAGGATCGTGGCGCTGGAGCCGCGCGAATGCAGCACTCTCTACGACGGCGGCCAGGGCCAGCACCGCATCGAGGGCATCGGCGACAAGATGGTGACGCTGATCCACAATGTCTACAACAGCGACCTGCTGATGCTGATCCGCGACGAGGACACCGTGCGCGGCATGGAAGTGGTGCAAAGCGGCACGCACATCCTGGTGGACCGGCTGGGTGTGCCGAGTGCGGTGGCGTGTGAATTGTTCGGCAAGTTCGGACCGAGCTGCATCTGCAATGTCGTCGGCGCGATCAAGACCGCCAAGTACCTGGGGCTGGGGCCGGACGACAACGTGGTGACCATCGCCACCGACTCCTACGACCGCTACCCCTCGGTGAGCCAGGCGCTCTACGCGCGCAACGGCGGCAAGCCCTCCGACGACCAACTGGAACTGTGGGCCAAGAGTGTCTTCCTGGGCGCCAGCCTGGGCGAGATTGTCGACCTCAACCAGCCCGGTCAGCACGAACGCCTGCAAAAAATGAAAGCCGACCTGTGGACGCGCTTCGGCTACAGCGCCGACTACATCCGCCAGATGGCCGGCCAGGAGTTCTGGGACGCCGAATACGCCAAGATCCAGGAGATCGACCCGGTGATCGCGGAGACGCGGGGCAAGATCGGGTAGTGAGGGTGGAATAGACCGCGGATGAGGCGAATAGTTGCGTGTTGCATGTTGCGTGTTTTGTCTTGCCACGCAGCACGCAGCACGCAACCATTTCGCGTCAGATAAGCCGGATTCAGCGAAAAATTCCGATTCCCAATTCGATCCATTTGCAGTACACTATGTCCCCCCGCTGCAAAGGAGAGGATCGAACTGAGAGGAGGAAAACCATGTTTCGCACCCATTTGCGCGGCCATTGGCGGTGGCTGCTGTTCTGGATCGGCGCTGTGCTGCTCCTGCCATCCCCGGCGCAGGCGACGCCAGCCGCCCCCGCGGATACGCCGGTGGCCTTTGCCGCCGACAATGTGGAAGAGTGGACCGTGGGCGCCGGCCTGGTCTACTGGGCTAACAACTGCTTCGCCGACGAGTTCAACCCCTTCGCAACGCTGCGGCGCAAGCCAGCCGGCGGCGGCTTTCAGAGCACCCTGGAAGCCATCGAGGACTACGCACGCTGCAACACCTACCGCAGCCTGCTTAGCAGCGCCGGCGGCCTCTATTACTACGATGCCAGCCTGTCCCGTATTGCGCGGATGCCTCTGGGCGAACCGTACACGCCCGTCACCGTGAAGGAAATAACCGAAGCGCAGGCGCCCACAGCCGCCCGCGGGCTGGTCGAGGCGGGCGATTACCTCTACTGGGTGCACGCGGGCGGCGCCAATGCGCTGCACCGGGTGAAAAAAGACGGCAGCAGCGCGGTCGAAATCGTCGCCAACACCAACACCAGCCCGTCCGATTTGTTGGTCGTCGGCAGCACGGTCTACTGGACCGACAGCATCGGCATCTGGACGATCAGCACCAACTGCGCGACGCTGCCCTGCGCGGGAACCCAGGCGCAGTTCGTCAGCTTTGGCGCCAACAACAGCGGCTATGGGCTGCTCTACCAGCCCCTCGGCGGCGTGCAGGGCAACTACCGCATCTATTGGGTGCAGCGCATCGTCAGCGGCGCCAATTCCGACTACCAGATCCGCTATCGCTCCTGCAACCAGATCACCGTCTGTACGCTGACTGCGCCCGTCACCTTTTACGGCAGCACCACCAACTGGCGCATCGGCTTTCCGCTCCTGGCAGCCGGCCAGATCTACTGGACCGAAATCGACCACAACACGGTGAACAACAACAATGGCGACGTCAAGCGCCGCGCCTTCAATGCGCCCGCGCCGGGCGCCGACACCCTGGCTACGGGGCAGGCGCGCATCGACCCCCGGCTGTTCACAGCCAACGGCCTGCTCTTCTTCGCCCGGCGCAGTGTCGGCATCTATACCCTGCCGCTCGACGCCGCAGCCATCACCCGCGACTTTCACATCGAAGGCATGGAGGTGACGCAGGCGATCCAAAACCTGGCCAACCAGGCGCCCCTGGCCGCCGACAAGACCACCTACGTGCGCGTCTATGCCACCCAGCTCAGCGGGCCGAACACAGCCAACGTGGAGGTGCGGCTCACCGGCACGCGCAGCGGCTCACCGCTGCCCGGCGGCGCGCTGCAACCGGTCAACGGCGTGCGCAGCCTGGCCACCGGCGCTGGCTACAGCCGCGAGCGTCTCAACGACGGCTGGTACTTCCTGCTCCCGCCAGCCTGGATCGCGCCCGGCCCGGTCACGCTGCGAGTCGAAGTCGATCCGCGCCGGATTCACACCGACCCCAACCGTGAAGACAATGTGCTGACCCAGGCAGTGACATTTCAAAACCAGCCCCCCGTCTGCGTCTGGACAGTGCCTGTGCGCACGCACACGCCGCTGCCCTCCACCAATGACCCCAACTTCTGGGCGATGGTGAGCCACTTCACCCGGCGCTGGCCGACGCCAGCCACCTGGGTCTTCCGCGACACCACGCCGGACGAGGAACTGGAGGTCTGTTGGTGGGGGCCGGTGCCCCATCCCTGCTACGGCCCCTACGAGTTGGAAGATGGCTGGGGCGTCACCAATGGCATCCCCGACCGCGACAAGGTGATCACCTCGCTTTGGCTGCGCGCGCAGCTTTCCTTCAACCCGGACGCGTGCGACGACATCAGCGCGCCGGTGCACTTCATGGGCCTGGTGCATCCTGCCGCCAACAACGGCGGCGCCGACGGCTACGCCAGCACCGTCAGCAATCAATCGTGGGTACAGTTGCCAGAACACACGCCGAACCCCGCACCGTCGAACTGGAACAGCGTCGGCGCGGGCAGCGTCATGGCGCAGGAACTGGCTCACAACCAGGGGCGCAGGCATGTGAACTGCGGCAACCCCGACGACATCGACAGCGGCTATCCCTATCCGCCCTGCCAGATTGCGGACAGCGGACCGGCCAGTTACTACGGCTTCGACACCACCACGCTCGAACCGATCCGCCCAGAGGCCGCGGCAGATTTCATGTCCTACGCCGGCCGCCGCTGGGTGAGCGACTACACCTGGCGCGCGCTGATGAACGCGTTCCGCGCCGTCGTCCGCGCCGCCCCCGCCCAGGCCGCCGCCGGGGAAGAGGTCTATGT
>JAPKMV010000195.1 GCA_026645635.1 Caldilineaceae bacterium | reverse complement strand
CGGAGGAAGTGGATGCGGTGGTGGCCGCGCTGGGCGAGCCGGTGGCGGAGCAGTTGGATGTGGATCGCAGCGTCTACGACTTTCGCCGCGTCTTCGTCTCCAACTATCACCCGGTGGGGAAGCGCCTCTCTGAGCTGCACCTGGCGCGGCGCTTCGGCGCCATCGTCACCCGGGTGCGCCGCGGGGACATCGAACTGCTGGCGGCCAGTGATCTGGTGCTGGAGTTGGGCGACCGCGTGCGCGTCGTAGCCCCGCGCAGTCAGATGCGCGCCATCTCCGACTTTTTCGGCGATTCGTACAAGGCGTTGAGCGAGATCAACCTGCTGTCGCTCGGCCTGGGCATTACCCTGGGGTTGATCGTGGGGTCGATCCCCATTCCTCTGCCGGGCGGCGTGCAGTTCAAGCTGGGCGACGCCGGCGGCCCGCTGATCGTGGCGTTGATCCTCAGCGCGCTGCGGCGCACCGGCCCGATTGTGTGGTCGTTGCCCTACAGCGCCAATTTGACCTTGCGCCAGTTTGGGCTGGTGGTTCTGCTCGCCGGCATCGGTATCCGCTCCGGCTACACTTTTCTAAATACGCTGCAGAACAGCGGCGGTGTGCAGATTTTGGTGGCGGGCGCGGTGGTTTCGATCATGACCGCGCTGCTGATGATCGTCCTGAGCCACAAACTGCTGCGCATTCCCTTTGCGGTGGCCGCGGGCATGGTGGCGGCCGTGCATACACAGCCGGCGGTGCAAGCCTTTTCGCTGGGCCAGGCCAAGAACGACCTGCCCAACCACGGCTATGCGCTGGCTTTCCCGATGGCGACGATTGTCAAAATCGTGCTGGCGCAGTTGCTGGTGGCGTTTCTGCCAAAGTAAATTGGCAGCGACATGCGTACAGCATGGCACGCGGATGACGCGGATTGGGCGGATGTGCTCGGAGCGATTGTTGGGACACCCAACGGCGCGTCCAGGAAGGCGAAGTAGAGTAGCATGGTCGAAACACCCAGTAAAGTGCTGATCGTTGAGGATGAACCGGCGCTGGTGGACACGCTCGAGTATTCGCTGCGACGTGAAGGCTACACGGTCCTCATCGCGGGGGACGGCCCCCACGCCATCGAGACGGCGCGGCGGGAACAGCCCGACCTGGTGTTGCTCGACATCATGCTGCCGCTGCTCGACGGCCTGGATGTCTGCCGCATCCTGCGCCAGGAGATGAACACACCGATCCTGATGCTGACGGCGCGTTCCGAGGAAGTGGACAAGGTCGTCGGCTTGGAGCTGGGCGCCGACGACTACATGACCAAGCCCTTCAGCATGCGCGAACTCAAGGCGCGCATCAAAGCGCTGTTGCGCCGCGTGCGCCTGGATCGGGAGACGGTCGCCGTTGCGCCGGCCCTGGCACCCGATGTACCCGCCGCTCGCATGACGTTCGGCGACTTGGTGATCGACCTTAGCCGCCACGAAGTGGTTCTTGCGGGCGTGGCGCATCACCTGAAACCCAAGGAATTCGATCTGCTGGTCTTTCTGGCGCGTAACCGCGGCATGGTGCTGAGCCGCGAGTTGATCCTGGAGCGCGTCTGGGGCTGGGAGTTCGACGGCGGCAGCCGCACCGTGGATGTGCATGTGCGCTGGCTGCGCGAGAAGCTGGAACGCGACCCGTCCGATCCGCAGCGCATCGTGACGGTTCGCAGCGTCGGGTATCGGTTCGAGGGATAGGCAGAATCGCCCAGTATGTCTTCATGTGAGGGCGCCGTCATAGCCCCGGTGCGTTTCTCAAACAGACACCATGCGGAATCGGCGTGAGGACAGGAAGGAACAGCTATCGCATGAACATATCCGAGCTGACCACGGCCGCCGAAGGGAAGACCCTGGAGTTCAAACGCGATCTGTCCTCCCTGTCGCCCATCCTCAAGACCCTGGTGGCCTTCGCCAATACCGCCGGCGGAACCCTGGTGATCGGTGTCCGGGATGATGGTGAGGACGATTACTTTCTCACCGGGATGCGCATCCGTGTGGCAATCTACGCCAACCGTTTGGAGGTCGAAAACCCCGGCATGTTGCCCTTCGGCATGACCCTGGATGACCTGAAAGCGGGCGTGAGTCGCATCCGCAACCGCGTGATCGTGCGGGTGCTGCGCGAGCTGGGGCTGGTGGAAGAGTGGGGTACGGGCTATCGCCGCGTGGCGCAGGCGTGCGAGGAGGGCGGCTATCCGCCACCCACCTGGCAGGAGTTGGGCGCCGCGTTGCGCGTGGTCTTTCAACCGCACCCAGAGGTGGCTGGCGAGAACGGTGGGCGCAGTGATGTCTCTACAGGTGAGCCTGTAAATGAACCCGTAAATGAGCCTGTAAATGAGCCTGTAAATGTTCGCCAGCAGTGGTTCATTGCTCAGATTATCGCCGATCGGCGGCCTAGTTGGGTTGATTTGGCGCAACACTGGCGGGTCTCACGTGCAACAGCCAGGCGCGACATCGTTGACCTCAAGGAGCGCGGCCTCATCGAATTCATTGGGGCGCCAAAGACAGGATCTTATCGGCTTACAAAGGCACATTGAACTGCATGGACGTCAACAAACATCAACGCCGCCCACACGCAAGCGTTGCCCCAACTCTTCCTGGTCATGCCACCGGAACGGTTCAAGACGCTGATCCGAGAACCGCTCATCCGCATGGGCTTTGACGAGAACACCGTCAAGGTGAAGCCGTGCAGCGGCGACGGCGGTGAACTGCTGCATCTCGTTTCGGGTTGAAGCGATCTGCCGGTCCGGGCGGCTTCCTCGGCTTGGAGGTTGATCGCTTCGAGCAGGTCACCGCGTGCCTGCCGTTGTGTACCTCACTTCATTTCAGATCGTTTTCATCCCCGGACACGACAATTGTTAACGTTGCGATAAACGCGCCTTAACGGGACAGGAATAGACTCGGCGGCGACTTGAATGAACACTGAACCTGTCGAGACTGACCCTATGCAGGATGGTACCACGCAACTGAGCAACGCACCGGCAGTCGCGACTGAATCACCACACGTGGGCGCCAAACACTCGCGCCGCCAGCTCTGGCCGAGCGTAGCCGATCTCTGGCGTTATCAGCGCTGGCTTGGTTGGTGGACGCTGGGGTTCGCCTTGGCCTGCGCCGGCGGCGTCGCGGCGCTGATCTGGGTGATGGCGACCCAGCCAGCCGCGCCGATCGGCGGACTGGCGCTGGGCGTTGTACTCTTGTTGACCGCCTTGTTTCTTACCTTTCACACGGTGCGTTCGCTGCGCACACAGCGCCTGACGCAGGTCGTGCGCCGGCTGGCTGCAGGCGAAAGCGGTGTGCGCAACTGGCATGTCCGCAGCGACGACCTCGGCCAACTTCAGCGCGCGGTGAACCTGCTGGCCGACCGCATGGAGCGCCAGGAGCAGCGCCGGGCGCGCGAGCGAGACCGCTTCGAGACGGTGCTCCACACGATGAGCGACGGCCTGCTGATGCTGGATCGGCGCGGTTTCGTGATCTCGATGAACCCGGCGGCCGCCCATTTGCTGCGCATTCCGGTGGAACGCGCCATCCAGAAGTCCTTCGTGCAAGTCGTGCGCGATTATCGCGTCGCCGACGCCTGGCAGCAGTGCTTGCAGACCGGCGCGGCCCAGACGGTCACCGTGGAAGTCAACCCCGGTTTCTACCTGCGTGTCGGCGTGACGCCCTTTCTCGGCGACGCCAGCAGCGGCTACGCTGTCTTCCTCCAGGATCTGAGCCATCTCTACCGGCTGGAAACTGTGCGGCGCGACTTCGTCAGCAACATTTCTCACGAGCTGCGCACGCCGCTGGCGTCGATGAAGGCGCTGGTGGACACGCTGCGCGATGGCGCCATCGCCGACCCGCCGGCGGCCGAACGCTTCCTGGAGCGGATGGAGGTGGAGGTCGATTCGATGACGCAGATGGTGCAGGAACTGCTTGAACTCTCGCGCATCGAGTCGGGGCAGGCGCCGCTGCGTCTCTTCCCGACGCAGGTGGCCATGCTGGTCGAGCCGGCGGTGGAGCGGCTGCGCCCGCAGGCCGAGCGCGCCAATCTCACGCTGGCTGTCGTGCTGCCCGTGGAACTGCCCCAGGTGATGGTGGATGCCGACCGCATCCGCCAGGTGATCATCAACCTGGTGCACAACGCGATCAAGTTCACGCCGCCGGGTGGTTTCGTCACCGTGACCGCGCGCTGTGTCCACGACAGCGTCGTGATTTCCGTGGCCGACACAGGGATCGGCATTCCCGCGGCCGACGTCCCCCGCATCTTTGAACGCTTCTACAAGGCTGACCGCGCCCGCGCCGGCGGCGGCACGGGCCTGGGCCTCGCCATCGCCAAGCACACCGTTCAAGCGCACAACGGGCGTATCTGGGTGGAGAGTGTGGAAGGGCAGGGCAGCACGTTTTCGTTCTCGCTGCCGCTGGTGAGTCTCCCGCTGACGAAATAGCGCGGCCCGCTCGCCGTCCGTATTTGCTGTGACGTTGCGCCTGTGGGCTATCCCGAGGTGTGGAATTAGGGAAGTCGATTTGACACCGCTTTACCTTCAGGGCGCCTTGGTTTGAATCGGCAACATGCGGAGGCGCACGCGGCGTTCTGTGACACTGAGGATGGCGCCTGACTCCAGCGCTGGCAAGTGTTGGGCCAAGATGTCATCAAGATGGCGGTTCACTGTTCCAGGCCGCATATCTTGCAGTCGAAACAGGATGACGCTCGGCAGCACATCCTGGCTGGCTGCCAGCAGGTCGCCAAAATCCAAATCATGCGTAAGGACAACACGGTTTTCTGCATGGGCCTTGGCCAGAATGTCGGTATCCGTCATGCGGTCTAAGCCATGCTCATGCAGGTGGACTGCATCGTGGCCCATGAGGCGCAAATGTTCCACCACACGCGGCGAGACACCCATATCGGCCAAGAACTTCATGCTGGACTCAGTTCGGGGACAAAGGTGCGTTCTTCGGCCAGGAACGCAGCATAGCGCAACGCCTGGCGGATGTCCTCAGTTTCGAGATAAGGGTAGGCTTCAAGGATCTCTGCCATAGACATCCCGTTTGCAACCAGATTCAGGATAAGCGCCACAGTAACGCGCAGCCCGCGAATGCACGCCCGCCCACCCATCACAGCAGAATCGAAGGTAATGCGATCTAGTTCACCGATCATCATGTCTCCCCTCGTGAAAAGTCATCAATTCTGTCCTGTTGTCGAACAAGCGTCGCAAAACTGATAGACACTGCATTCATTTTACCGTGTGAAGAAAGACAAGACCAACTTCCGCATCGGGCCGGGCGTATTCCAAGTTGGGGGCGAAAGTGTTTGGAACACGATAGCGACGAAAGGTGCAAAAGACACGAAAGGTGGCGGCGCCTTCGTGGCTTTCGCACCTTTCGCGTCCTTCGCGATCCGGGTCTTGCGCCCCCAACTTGAACTAGACCTATCAGGCCGGTCTACTTCACGATGTGGGCAGAATGACGCCAGTGGATTGAGAAAGCAACGGGACGTGCTTGCTCAACCCATACACTTCTACGCGGCGTCCTCGCGTTTCTGCCCTTGTTAACTTCCCGTTTACAAAAGTTTGATGGCGCATTAACGGCCCCGGCGGCCACCGTTAACACTCTTCCAGTTGAATAGTGAACGGCAGCGGCTGGGGATTCAGCCGTCTGCACGTGGCTGTGTGGCTGCATTCTGGCGCACGGCGACGAAAACTGTCGGAACAAATTCGCGCGAAACTCAAAGGAGTCTGCTAACAATGCGCAAGATACTTGTTGTGAGTTTGCTGGTCATGCTGGCTTTGACGCTGGCCGCGTGTGGCGGGGAGCAAGCTACGCCAGCTGCAGCGCCGGCGCCGGCAACGGAGGCGCCGGTGGCTACGACCGCCGCGGTGGCGCCAGCCGCGGCGGCCACGGCTGCCCCCACTGAGGAAGCGGCGCCCGCGCCGGCAACCGCTGCGGCTTCCGCCATCGTGCTGCCGGCGGTGAATCCGCTGGCGGTGAGTGGGGACATCATCGTGGCGGGGAGTTCGACGGTCTACCCGCTGACGGAGCGGATGGCGGAGCGCTTCATTGCCGAGGGTTATGCGGGGAATGTGACCATCGACAGTATCGGCACGGGCGCTGGCTTCGAGCGCTTCTGCGTGGCGGCTGAGACGGACATTGCGAATGCGTCGCGGGCGATCCGGGACAGCGAGGTCGAGAGCTGTGCGGCGAATGGCCGGACGCCGATCGAGTTCCGGGTGGCGGTGGTGGTGAACCCTGCGAACGACTGGATCGGGCCGGAGGGGTTGACGGTGGAGGAAGTGGCGCGGCTCTTCTCGGCGGAGGTGACGAACTGGTCGGATGTGAACCCGGCGTGGCCGGCGGAGCCGGTGAAGCGCTTCAGCCCAGGGACGGACAGCGGCACCTACGACTACTTCATCGAAGCGGTGATGGACGAGATCTTCCCGGAAGCGGGTGAGGAGCAGTTGCTGAGCGCAGCGAATCTCCAGTTGTCGGAGGATGACAACGTGCTGGTGCAGGGTGTGGCCGGCGACCGGGGCGCCATCGGCTACTTCGGCTTCGCCTACTTCGAGGAG
>JAPKMV010000194.1 GCA_026645635.1 Caldilineaceae bacterium | reverse complement strand
TTGACCCAGATCTTTCCCGGCTACGACAACATCGTCGCGCGGCGGCCAGGGCTGGGCAGCGTGCTGCGTCGTGTGACCTATGCGCTGGAGCAGACGCCGCTGACGCGGTTGGGGTTGAGCCATTTCCTTGTCGTCACGAAGGAATAGACTTGGGGCGCCGCGGCAAGCCGTGATACGCTAAAGAGTAATTTTGTTTCAGGGAAGCGTTTTGCATGAATCGTTTGGATCGACACGACTATATTTTGATGGCGCGGCGCAAACGGGCGCGCGCGGCAACCAACCGCCCCCGCGTCTGGCTGCGCATCGGCCAGGCGCTGCTGGTGTTCTTGATTCTCCTTGTGGTCTCCGGCATCGCCGTGACCGGCGTCGTCGCCACCACGGTGGTCGGCGTCTACAACGAATATGCTGCGCAGTTGCCCGACGTGGGCGTCATCGAGCAGCAGCAGGATCAGTTCCAGACCGTGCGCATCTATGACCGCACCGGCCAGCAACTGCTCTACGAGAGCGTCGACCCGCGCCCCTTTGGCGGCGACCGCCGCTTCCTCTCGCTCGACCGCATGTCGCCCTGGGTCTGGAAGACTGCCGTCGCCCTGGAAGATCGCAATTTCTGGGAGAATCCCGGCATCAACGTGCGCGGCCTCTTCCGCGCGTTCGTCTCCAACCTGCAGGGCGGCGCCGTCCAGGGCGGCTCGTCGATCACCCAGCAGTTGATCAAGAATGTGGTCATTCCCGTGGAGGAGCGCACCCAGCAGAGCTACGCCCGCAAGATCAAGGAAGTCATCCTGGCGATGGAGGTCACGCGGCGCTATCCCAAGGAAAAACTGCTGGAGTGGTACATCAACTACAACTTCTACGGCAATCTTGCCTACGGCATCGAAGCCGCCAGCCAGGTCTATTTTGGCAAGAGTGCGCGCGATTTGACCCTGGCCGAAGCGGCCATGCTGGCGCCGATCCCGCAGTTTCCCGCGCTGAACCCCTTCGACAACCCTGAGGATGCCAAGGAGCGCCAGGGGTTGGCGCTGCAGGCGATGGTCGAAGCGGGCGAGATCACCCAGGCCGAGGCCGACGCCGCCTTCGCCGAGGAACTGGCGCTGCGCGCCTCGGTGGCGGAGCGTTTCGACGTGCTCACGGCGCCCCACTTCGCGCTCTATGTGTTGGAGCAGATCAAGGCGCGCTACAACACCGTCGAGGATCCCTTCTACATCTGGCGCAAGGGCCTGACCGTCTACACCACCCTCGACGTGGACTTGCAGAAGTACGCCGAGCAGGTGGCGCGGGAACAGGTGGCAATCCTGGAGCAGCAGGGCAAGAACGCCAGCAACGCCTCAGTGGTGGCGATCAAGAACGACACCGGCGAGATTCTGGCCATGGTCGGCTCGCTGGACTACAACAACCGCGCCATCGACGGCCAGGTGAACGTGGCCATCTCCGAACGCCAGCCCGGTTCCAGCTTCAAACCTTATGTCTACTTGACTGCGCTGCAGCAGGGGATGACGCCGGCCACCATGATCCTGGACGTGGCGACCGCCTTCCCGCAGGCCGACGGCAGCTACTATCGCCCGGAGAACTACGACCGCCAGTATCACGGCCCGGCCTCACTGCGCAACGCCCTGGCGCGTTCGTACAACATCCCGGCGATCAAGGTGATGGATCAGGTGGGCGTCGCCAACGCGCTGCGCACCGCGCACCGCATGGGCATCAACGGGTTGGATCGTGGCCTGGGCTTCTACGGGTTGAGCCTGGTGCTCGGCGGCGGCGAAGTGACGCTCCTCGACCACACCTACGCCTACAGCGTCTTTGCCAACAGCGGTGTCATGGTTGGCCAGCCGGTGCCGACCTCGCGGCTGCGCAGCGGTTTCCGCACGCTCGACCCGGTTTCCTATCTCCAGGTGCGCGACAGTGACGGCAACACACTCTTCAAATACGATGCACCGCAGGCCGAGCGCATCTTCAGCACCGAAGTCGCCTATCTGATGCAGGACATCATGAGCGACGACGTGGCGCGCGCACCGGCCTTTGGCGCCAACACGGCGCTCACCATGCCCGACCGCAAGGTGGCGGCCAAGACGGGCACGACCAACGGCTTCAAGGATAACTGGACGATGGGCTTTACGCCCCAGTTGACCGTAGGCGTCTGGGTCGGCAACACCGACAACGAATCGATGAACAACGCCACCGGTCTGGACGGCGCCGCGCCGATCTGGAATTCGGTCATGGCCCGCTATCACGCAGACCAGCCGGCCATCTGGTATGACCGGCCGCCAGGCGTGATCAGCAAGACGGTCTGCCAGCCCAGCGGGCTGCTGCCGACGCCGGAATGCCAGCAGCAGCGGGCGGAGATCTTTGTCGCCGGCACCGAGCCGACGGTCTCCGACAGCATCTGGCAGTCCTTCGACATCGACCGCGAGACGGGATTGCTGGCTGGGCCGGCGACGCCGCCGGAGCGCATCGAGACGCGCGTCTACCAGATTCTGCCGCGCGAGGCGGCCGACTGGGTGCGCGAGAGCGGCCTGCCCCAGCCGCCAACCCAGGCGAGCGCGGCCCGGCCCGAAGACTTCGACCCGGACGCCGCGATCATCTCGCCCACAGTGGGCAGCTACATCGGCGGCGTGGTGGATGTGATCGGCAACGCGCGCGGCGGCCCCTTCGTCCTGGAGATCGGCGCCGGGCTGGAGCCGGGCGAGTGGATGCTGATCGGCGGCGAGCGTGGAGACGAGGTGGCCAACGGCGTTTTGCAGCAGCTTGACACGCGCAATCTGGGCGAAGGGCTGTACACGCTGCGCCTCACCGTCAACCGCGGCGATGGGCCGCGCGTGGCGACCGCGCCGGTGACCATCGACAACACGCCGCCCTCCATCGTGATGACCGAGCCGAAGGCGGACACGCTCTTTGTGATGGAAAAGGACGAGCAGATCAACGTCAACGCGCTGGCCAACGACAACCTGGCCCTGGATCGCGTCGAGTTCCTGCTGGACAACACGGTCTTTGGCACCAGCACCGTGTCGCCCTACAATGAGCGGTGGCGCATCACCATGCAGGACAACACTTCGGTGGCGGGCGGGCGCCCGTGGACGCCGTTCGTCACCGACGATCTGGACGTGCAGCCTGGTACGGTGATCGGCAGCGACGACGGCTTCCAGGCCATCGTCACCAACGGCGGCGTCTATCTGGAAAGCCACATGATCAAGGTGATCGCCTACGACGCCGCCGGCAACCGGACGGAAAGCCCGCCGGTGCGCGTCTATGTGCGCCATGAAAAGAAATAATCCAATCTCTCAATCTCCTAATCTCCTAATCTCTTGCAATCGAGATTAAGAGATTAGGAGATTGAGAGATTTTTCGCGACGGATGGTAAATCGATGCCGACGATACTTGTGACCAACGATGATGGGATCAACGCGCCGGGGCTGTTGGCGCTGAAGCAGGCGATGGCGCAGGTCGCCGATGTGCTGGTCGTCGCGCCGGACCGCAACTGGAGCGCATCCAGCCACGCCAAGACCATGCACACGCCGCTGCGCATCCATCAGGTGACGCTGCCCGACGGCTCCACCGGCTATGCCACCACGGGCAGCCCGACCGACTGTGTGGCGCTGGTCATGGGCGACGTGTTTCACGTCAAACCCGACCTGGTGGTGAGCGGCATCAACGCCGGCCACAACGTGGGCATCGACATCACCTACAGCGGCACCGTCGCCTGTGCCATGGAAGCGGTGATCAAGGGCGTGCCGGGCATCGCCGTGAGCACCTGCTTCCCCGGCGACGCGACCTGGGACATCGAGCATGTGCGCAAGATGGCGGCGGAGATCACCCGCGGGGTGGCGCTGCGCGTCTTGGAAGGCGGCCTGCCGGAGCAGACCCTGCTCAATGTCAACGTGCCCGGTCGCGCGCCCGACGCGCTGCGCGGTCTGCGCATCACGCGCATGGGCGGGCGGCGCTATGACCCCCTCGAAGTGCTGGAACGGCTCGACCCCTACGGCCAGCCTTACTATTGGCTGGGCGGCTCGCGACCGGAGGACGACGACGACATCGACACCGATGTGGGTGCAGTCAAACACGGCTATGTCAGTGTGACGCCGATCACGCTGGACATGACCCATCACGCGTTTCTGGACCACTTGCAGCGCTGGCGGCTGCCTGAGTTCACCGGCTATGGTCTTTAAGCCATCTCCCTTCCCAGCGCGCTGGGAGGCGCTCGTCGCCGCATTCTGGATCGTGCTGATCGACCTGCTGCTGCTGGTCTGGGCGGTGCGGCGTCCCATCGATCTGCTCAAATTCGTCCTGATCTTTGTGCTGGTGGCCAGCCTTGTGCTGCTGGCCCGGTTGCTCTATCGCACCTGGATTGCGTTCACGCTGGAATATTGGGTCGATCGCAACAGCCTGACTTTGCGCTGGGCCAACGTGCAGGCGGTGATTCCCCTCTCGACCATTCGCCGCATCGTGGTCGACGAGCCGCTGCCCAAATTCAACTGGCTCTGGCTGTGGCCGACGCCGGCCGTGCGCACCGTGGCCACCGTGGAAGATATTCCTCTGCATCTCTGCGCCAACCACACGGTGGAAGAGGCCGTCTACATCGACGCCGGCGATGCCCTCTATGCGCTGACGCCGGCCGACGCGCCGGCGTTTATCGCGGCGCTGCAGGAACACTATCGAATGGGCGAGGCCGGCATTGTGGAGGCCAGTTTCAACCGACGGCTGTGGGTCGACCGTTGGCAGCCGGCCGACCGCCTGGGAACATGGCTCCTGGGCAGCGGGTTGTTTGGCGTGCTGCTCATCTTCGGCGTCTTGATGATCAGTTTCCCTGATTTGGCCGATGTTCTGACGGTTCGCTACAATAGCGCAGGGCTGCCCGAAGAAATCCGTGAGAAAAGCGCCCTGTTTCGTCTTCCGGTCATCAGTCTGCTGGTGTGGATTACGAATGCGGTGGTCGGTATTATCCTGACGGGGAGTAGCCATCGCACCGGCGCCTATATGTTGTGGGCGGGTGCGATTGTTGTAGATATTTTTATGTTGTTGGCCGTCGTCAGCCTGATCACCTAGACCGGCGGCGGGCGACGTTTGATAAGCAGGCTGGTCAAACCATTGTGAGCAATTCTGCGGCTGCGCCGTTTCTGAGCATTATCATTCCGGCGTACAACGAGGAACGGCGGCTGCCGCCGTCATTGGCCAAGATCGTCGACTTCCTGGGACGGCAGCCCTACACAGCCGAAGTGCTCGTCGTCGAGAACGGCTCCACGGATCGCACCACTGCGGCGGTCGAGGCGTTCATTGCCGACCAGACGCCGCCGGGGCAACCGCTGATCCGCCTGCTGCACAGCAGCCAGGGTAAAGGCGCTGCGGTGAAGTTGGGGATGCTCCATGCGCAGGGCGAGTATCGGTTTATCTGCGATGCGGACCTGGCGATGCCGATTGACGAGATCACGCACTTTCTGCCGCCCGGGCTTGCGCGCGGCACTTTCGATGTGGCCATCGCCAGCCGCGAAGCGCCAGGCGCCGTGCGCTACAACGAACCCGCCTATCGCCACACCATGGGGCGCGTCTTCAACTGGCTGGTGCGCGTCATGGCGGTGCCGGGCATCCAGGACACCCAGTGCGGCTTCAAGATGTTCACCCGTGCGGCGGCGGAGCTGGTCTTTCCCTTGCAGCGGCTCGACGGCTACAGTTTTGATGTCGAAGTGCTCTACATCGCCCGCCTGCACCATCTTCACCTGGTCGAGGTGCCGATCCACTGGTATCACCAGACGGACAGCCGCGTGCGTCCGGTGCAGGACACGATCAGCATGGTGCGCGAGCTGCTGAAAATCCGCCGCAACGGTCGCGCCGGCCTCTACCGGACGGCGGCGCAGCCCGCCATCACCGATGAACTGCCTGCGGCGTGACGCCGCCTCAGCCAAGCTCTCCGCAAAGCCTGTTTGCACTGGCGTTTGTCCTGTGCTACCATGCCAACAAATGAGAGGCGCTTCGCTTCTCCGGGCGGGAACAACGGCGTTCCCGCCCTCTTTTTTGCCTGTTGCTCAGAACAACACCCGAACAGCCATACAACCCGCGCTCTGGATACTAACACGGCGCGCTGCCCTGCGGCTGGCGCGCCTTCCAAAGTGTGACAAGATCGCTGTCAATCAATGACGTTTGTCCCTGACAAGGAACAGATTCTGCGCTACACTGGTGCGTGAACATGGCGATTCGAGTAGGTTCGGAGCGTCCACGCGGCAGCGTCCCGCCCAACAGCGCGCAGAGCGTGAGACAGCCCGGACAGACGCTTAGTGTGACCCAACAGGAGGTCAAAAGGTGAAAGTTGCAGTTCTGATCAAACAAACGCCGGACACCGCCGAACTGCCCAAAGTCGTGGCGGAGGATGTGCGCGCCGGCAAGGTGAAGGCGACCATGGTGATCAATCCATGGGACGAGTACGCAGCCGAAGAGGCGATCCAGCTCGGCGACCGCTTCGACGCCGAGTCGGTGGCCATCAGCATGGGTTCGCCCGATGCGGTGGAAGCGCTCAAACACGCGCTGGCCATGGGGGTGAACGCGGCGGCGCTGGTCGACACGACCGGCTTTTCCGGCGGCGACCT
>JAPKMV010000193.1 GCA_026645635.1 Caldilineaceae bacterium | reverse complement strand
TTCAAGCAGATATTGTACCCAAATTGAGCCAATCGACCAACCGTGGGGGAGAGGGGGAGTGCAGAATGGGGGAAGGGGCGTAGGGCGGCAGGATTGCGGAATCGGGGGGGATGATTGTAGAATGCGGGCACGAACTGGCGGTGCAATGCCGCATTCCGCATTGATCCATTCCGAACCTACGAGGTTGATCTTGCCCACGCTCCCGCCCACCAACTTTGCTTTCCTGGAACAGCATGACGCGCAACTTGTCCGGCTGGGCAGGTTGGCGGAGGGCTATTTCCCCGACGATCCCAACACGTCCATTCTCAAAGTGCGGCAGTTCGCCGAGTTGCTGGCGCAGTTGACCGCACTGCAGGTGGGCGTGCACGCCGCGGCTGAGGATTCGCAGTTTGAACTGCTGCGCCGCCTGCACAACCTGGGCATCCTGCCGCCGGAGGTCTTCCAGATGTTTCGCGAGGTGCGCCGCGCCGGCAATGCGGCCAGCCACGAACTCTACAGCAGCCACAGCGCGGCGCTCAGCGCGCTCAAGCTGAGCTGGCAGCTTGGGCTGTGGTTTCACCGCACCTTTGGCGAACCTGGCTTCGACCCTGGCCCCTTTGTCCCGCCGCCGCTGCCCGCAGACGCCGACGAAACGCTGCGCGCGGAGCTGGCGCGGCTGGCCGCGGCCTATGCCGCCTACCACGCCCAACAGACCGATGGCGCGCCGTCGCTGCGGTGGGCGGAAACGGGGCTGCGCACCGGCGAGGAGACGCCGGCCTTCTGGGCGCAGATGCTCGCCGAAGCGGACGCCGCGGGTGAGCATCTGCACGCTCGCCTGACCGTGCAGCAGAACGAACCGGCTGACGTCCAGACGAGCAAGCTGGCCGCTTACCTCGCCGCCGCCAACGCCGCCGCCGACAAGGTGCAGTTGGATGAAGCGGAGACGCGCCGCCTGATCGATGCGCAGTTGCGCCAGGCCGGCTGGGAGGCCGACTCGACCACGCTGCGCCATGCGCTGGGCGCACGGCCGCAGAAGGGCAGAAACCTCGCCATTGCCGAGTGGCCGACGATGACCGGGCCGGCGGACTATGCGCTCTTTGCCGGGCTGACCGTGGTGGGCGTGGTGGAGGCCAAACGCAGGCACATCGACGTCGCTGCCGCGCTGCCCCAGGCCAAACGCTACAGCCGCAGCTTCAACGTCTTTGGCGGCGCCGAAGCGCCCGGCGGTCCGTGGGAGAAGCACCGGATTCCCTTTGTCTTTGCCGCCAACGGTCGCCCCTATCTCCGCCAACTGGAGACGCTGAGCGGCATCTGGTTCTGCGACCTGCGCCGCCCCACCAACCTGAGCCGGGCGTTGGACGGCTGGTACACGCCCGAAGGGCTGCTGGCGCTGCTCAAGCAGGACGCGGCGCAGGCCCACGCGCACCTGGCGCAGACGCCGCTGACCTACGACTTCTCCCTGCGCCCCTACCAGAAAGAGGCGATCCTGGCCGTCGAGGCTGCCATCGCCGCGGGTCAGCGCTCGATCCTGGTGGCGATGGCGACCGGCACCGGCAAGACCAAGCTGAGCATCGCGCTCATCTACCGACTGCTCAAGGCGCGGCGCTTCCGCCGCATCCTTTTTCTGGTCGACCGCTCGGCGCTGGGCGAGCAGGCGGCCAACGCCTTCAAGGACACGCGCATCGAGAACCTGCAGACCTTCGCCGACATCTTCGGCATCAAGGAACTGACCGACCAGACGCCCGACACGGCGACGACGGTGCACATCGCCACCGTGCAGGGGATGGTGCAGCGGGTGCTCTACCCCGGCGAGGATGAGGCGCCGCCGCCCATCGACCAGTACGACTGCATCGTGGTGGACGAGTGTCACCGCGGCTATCTGCTCGACCGCGAGCTTTCCGAGCTGGAACTCAGCTTTCGCAGCC
Organism: Caldilineaceae bacterium; assembly: GCA_026645635.1. Classification (GTDB taxonomy): domain Bacteria; phylum Chloroflexota; class Anaerolineae; order Caldilineales; family Caldilineaceae; genus Fredericiella. The sequence goes on along the minus strand of JAPKMV010000193.1, from coordinate 4,666 downwards.
AGGAAGAGTACATCTCCAAGTACCGCCGAGTGGTGGAGTACTTCGACGCGGTCAAGGTCGGGCTGACGGCGACGCCTGCACTGCACACGGTCGAGATTTTCGGCAGGCCGGTCTACACCTACAGCTACCGGGCGGCGGTCATCGACGGCTATCTGGTGGACCACGAGCCGCCGATTCAACTGACGACCTGGCTGGCCGCGCACGGCATCACGTGGGAGGCCGGCGCAGAGGTGATGGTCTACGACGAACAGCGCAATCGGATCGACCTGATCACGGCGCCGGACGAGATTCACATCGACCTGGAAGGCTTCAACCGCAAGGTCATCACCGAACCGTTCAACCGCGTCGTCTGCGCTTACCTGGCGCAGGAGATCGACCCCTTTGCGCGGCGGAAGACGCTGATCTACTGCCTGACCGACCGCCACGCCGACATGGTCGTGAACCTGCTGCGGCAGGCGTTCAGCGCGCGCTATCCCGATTTCGAGGAAGAGGCCGTCGCCAAGATTACAGGCACGGCGGATCGGCCGCTGGAACTGATCCGCCGCTTCAAGAACGAACTCAACCCGACGGTGGCGGTCACGGTGGATCTGTTGACCACCGGCATCGACGTGCCGGAAATCTGCACGCTGGTCTTTCTGCGCCGGGTCAACAGCCGCATTCTCTTCGAGCAGATGCTGGGGCGCGCCACGCGCCTCTGCCCGGAGATCGGCAAGGAGAGCTTCCGCATCTTCGACGCCGTGCAGATGTACGACGCGATGCAGCAGATGACCGAGATGCGCCCGGTGGTCGCCGACCCGCAGCTCAGCTTCACGCAGTTGGCGGGCGAGCTGGCGCGGCTGGCCGGCGACGAGGAGCGGGCGCTGGTGCGCGATCAGTTCATCGCCAAGTTGCAGCAGAAGCAGCGCCGCCTGACCGACGACGCCCGCCGCGACTTCGAGACCGTGACCGGCATGACGCCCGACGAGTTCATTGCGCATCTGCGCACGCTGCCGCTGGCGGAAGTGGGGGATTGGTTCGTCCGCAACCCCGCGCTGGGCGAGATTCTGGATCGCAGCGGTGAGAGCCAGCGCCCGCCGCTGCTCATCTCCGAGCACGCCGACCACCTCTACAGCGTCAGCCGCGGCTATGGCGCCGGCGTCAAACCGGAGGACTATCTCGACGCCTTTGCCGCGTACATCGAGCGCAACCGGGACACGCTGCCGGTGCTGACCCTGGTGCTGACGCGCCCGCGCGACCTGACCCGGCGCCACCTGCGCGAGCTGGCATTGGCGCTCGACGCAGCCGGCTTTACGACGCCCAATCTCGACCAGGCCTGGCGCGACGCCACCAACCACGAGATCGCCGCGCACATCCTCGGCTACATCCGCCACGCCGCGCTGCAGGAGCCGCTGCTGCCCTATGCCCAACGCGTGGACAACGCCCTGAACACGCTGCTCGCCGCGCACGCCTGGACGGAACCGCAGCGCCAGTGGCTGCGCCGCATCGCCGCGCAGACCAAGGCCAACGGCATCGTAGATCGCGAGGCGCTGGACGCGCCGGATCAGCTGTTCAAGCGCGAAGGCGGCGGCTTTGCACGGTTGGATCGGCTGTTCAACGGCGAGTTGCTGGATGTGCTGGGAAGATTCAATGAGGCGATTTGGGCGGCGCGGGCCGCGTAGAGCATGGATCAGGAGAATGAACGGATTGGCGCCAATCGATGATACAATCGAAGTCACTTCAGGAGATTGGCGCAGCGGAAAGGTATCAGCAATGAGTGAATTGATTCTGGCAATCAATATCGAGCCTTTGGAAGAAGGCGGCTATCTGGCAACCAGTGACGAGCTTCAGGGGCTGATCGCCCAGGGGCGAACCATGGCCGAAACCATGGAGATCGCACAAGATGTGGCGCGCAAATTGATCGAGTCCTATCTGGAACATGGTGATCCGCTGCCCGCAAAAATCGCCGCCGTCATCGGACAGCCGCAACGCCGCACCAGGGTCAAGATTCCTGTGGGTATCACCCCTGAATTTGCTGGCCTATGAGCAGACTCCCCATGCTCAGAAACTCAGTACTGCACGAATCGGCACTGCACGAATCGGCCCGGCCCTGTCATTCTGAGCGCAGCGAAGAATCTGGCTGTAAGTTTCGGAACAAGATTCTTCGCTGCGCTCAGAATGACAATGCGTGACGTACTGAATCTGGTTGTCAAGCCACCTGATTTGACGCAGCGGCGCAGAGATGCAGAGAAACGCAGAGAATACGCCTGGAAAACTCCTCTGTAGTTCCTCTGCGAGTCTCTGCCACTCTGCGTCTCTGCGTCAAAAAGACCTTCTCAAACAGTTTCTCAGTTACCACCAGAATCGAAAGCATCTGTGGAACCTTCAACCCAAACCACCATCACCTACGACATTGTCGCCAAACTCTGGAACCTGTGCAACGTCCTCAAGGACGACGGCGTCACCTATCACCAGTATGTCACCGAGCTGACCTACCTCCTCTTTCTCAAGATGGCGAAGGAGACCGGGACGGAGGGGCAACTGCCCGACGGCTACCGCTGGGATGACCTGGAGCGGCGCACCGCGCCGGAGCGGCTGGAGTTCTACCGCCATCTGCTCGTCCATCTGGGCGCGCACGGCTCGCTGATGGTGCGGCAGATCTTCGCCAACGCCAGCTCGTTTGTGAAGAAGCCGGCCACGCTCTCGACCCTGGTGGCGGAGATCGACAAGCTCGACTGGTACAGCGCCCGCACGGAGGGGCTGGGCGACCTCTACGAGGGGCTGCTGGAGAAGAACGCCAGCGAGACCAAGTCGGGCGCCGGGCAGTATTTCACCCACCGCGCGCTGATCGACAGCATGGTGGCGGTGATGCAGCCCACGCTGGACGATGTCTTCCAGGACCCCGCCGCGGGCACCTTTGGCTTCGGCATCGCCGTCGCCCACTACATCCGCTCCCACGGCGACCCCGACGCCTGGACCGAGGCGCAGCAGCGCAAGTTCTACCGCAACACCTTCTACGCGATGGAGCACGTGCAGGACACGCACCGGCTGGCGTTGATGAACTTGATGCTCCACGGGCTGGAGTCGGACCCCGCCGGCGCGGGCGTGCGCTACGGCGACACCCTTTCGCCCGAAGGCCAGGCGCTGCCCAGGGCGACGCTGATCCTGACCAACCCGCCCTTCGGCACCAAGAAGGGCGGCGGGCTGCCCACCCGCACCGACTTCACCTTCCCGACCTCCAACAAACAGTTTGCCTTTTTGCAGCACATCTACCGTGCGCTGCAGCCGGGCGGTCGCGCCGGCGTCGTGCTGCCCGACAACGTGCTCTTCGAGGGCAACGTCGGGCGGCAGATTCGCGCCGACCTGATGGACAAATGCAACCTGCACACGATCCTGCGCCTGCCCACCGGCATCTTCTATGCGCAGGGCGTCAAGACCAACGTGCTCTTTTTCACCCGCGGGGCGTCGGAGAAGGGCAACACGCAGGAAGTGTGGGTCTACGACCTGCGCGCCAACATGCCGAGCTTCGGCAAGCGCACGCCGCTGACGCGCGGCCACTTTGCGGACTTCGAGGCGGCCTTTGGCGACGACCCGTGGGGCCGCCCCGCCAGCCTGGCCCGCCGCGTGGACACCGGCGAGACCGGCCGCTTTCGCCGCTTCACGCGTGACTGGATCGCCGACCGCGGCGACAGCCTGGACATCAGTTGGCTCAAGGACGAAAGCGCGGGCGCCGGCGACGCCCTGCCCGAGCCCGCCGTGCTGGCTGAGGAGGCGCTGGGCGAACTGGCCGCCGCCATCGAAGACCTGCGCGGGATTCTGGCGGAGTTGGGGGAAGCAGGCGAGGAGGATGAGGAATGAGCGGGCTGCCTGAAGATTGGAGCAAGCAGCCGCTGGCAGATATCGCATTCTTGAAGACCGGACCTTTTGGGAGTGCGCTGAAAAAGTCCGACTATGTCTATGACGGCATTCCTGTCGTGAATCCAATGCATATTGCGAATGGTGCAATCCATCCATCTCCGGAAATGACCATTACTGATGCCACAGCGCAGAGATTGTCGGAGTTTCTTCTTGCCGAAGGCGATGTCGTCGTGGGGCGGCGGGGAGAAATGGGGCGGTGCGCCGTCGTCACCACAAAAGAAACTGGTTGGTTGTGTGGATCCGGCTCATTCATTGTGCGGCCCACAAAAGCTGTAAACCCACAGTACTTGCAGCGATTTCTGTCCAGTCCAGAAGTGGTTGAGATGCTTACACGATCTTCGGTTGGTTCAACAATGGTGAACCTGAATCAGCAGATCATGAGGTCTCTTGTAGTGCCCCTCCCACCCCTCGCCGAGCAAAAACGCATCGCCGACAGGCTGGATGCGCTGCTGGCGCGGGTGGATGCGTGCCGCGCCAGGCTGAGGCGCGTGCCGGCGGTGATCAAGCGCTTCCGCCAGGCCGTGCTCGCCGCCGCCGTGTCCGGGCGGTTGACGGAGGATTGGGACGAGTCGCCGGACAGATGGCATCGTTGTCAGCTTGGCTCTGTGCTGACAGACGTTAGGTACGGGACGGCTCAGAGAAGCGAGTACGGACTGCAAGGTGGTATCCCTGTGCTACGTATTCCAAACATTGGTGAAGGACGAATTGATTCTACGTTGACAATGTCAAATTGGACGAACAGAACGAAATCAGGTACGAATAGACGAATGAC
>JAPKMV010000192.1 GCA_026645635.1 Caldilineaceae bacterium | reverse complement strand
CATGGGCAAATTTCAAGAGTCCGCGCATCGTAGATTCCTGATCGCGCCGTGGTGGCGCTGGCTCGGTGCAATGATGTGGGCGATGCGCCACAAGCCGGGCGCCGCCGCTCTGATGCTGTTGCTGGCGTGCAGTCGCAGGATTGAGAGCCTGGTTGTAGAGTCACCCCACTTTGGCGCAGAGATGCAGAGACACGCAGAGAAAATCAAGAGCAAGCGCAGCAGTAGCGAGCTCTGCAACTCCTCTGCGCCGCTGCGTCTCTGCGTCAACCTCGCCCCTCTTCAAATAGTCTCTGACTGCTGGCGCTATTGTAGCGCACGCGGACGCGGCGCGCAACACGCGCCCAGCAGCCGCGGCACGGAAGAATGCGCCCGCATTCACCCCCAACGCGCCCGCCACCTTGATTGCTCTCTGCCGCCCATCATCTGGTATAGTTGACGCTATCAACCGCGCCGGTCAAGATTACCAAAGGAAGAGGGAGCACTATGGATAAAACGCCGACAGACAAGAACGACCAACTGGTCATCGCCTACTTTGCCAACCGCGCTGACGCTGAGAAAGCCGTCGACGCGATCAAGGACTGGGACGCCTCCAATACAGCGGTCAAACTGGGCGGTGTCGGGATCATGGCCAAAGAGAACGGCAAGGTCAAGACGAGCCAGGTCGGGCGCAAAACCGGCAAAGGCGCAGCCGTGGGCGCAGCCGTCGGCATTCTGGGTGGCCTGCTCACCGGCGGGATTGGCCTGATCGCCGCGGCGTTGGGCGGCGGTCTCTTGGGCGGTGCGGCCGGCGCAGCGTTCAAGAAGTCAATGGCGATCACCGAGGAGGACCTCAAAGCCATCGACGCGGAACTGGACAGCGGCAAGGTGGCCGTGGTCGTGGCGTGCGACGCCTACGAGGTGGACGGTGTCGTGGCTGACTTGCGCCAACATGGTGCGGTGACGCTCCAGTATTCGGTGGCAGCCGATGCGCTCGCAGAGACACAGGCGGCAACGGAGCAGGCGCTGGCAGATTACCGGCGCAGCGAGGGCAGCACCGCCGATGCAGTCGGCGCGGCCATGGACACGGCCATCGGCCAGACTGCCGCCGCCATCGAAGGAAGCAGCGCGTCGCCGGCTCAACTGCGGGGTGATTTCACCGCCTGAAGCGCATCAATGCGTTGACGCGATCCAGAGTTCACGAATCTCACGCCAGGCCGCCAAGAAGCTGTTTGTAAAGGTCCTTTTGACGCAGAGTCGCGGCCGCAGCCTGCTGGCTGCTCACAATGTGCAGGAGTGTGTCATGGCCATCCAATCTTTTCCCGCCGGCTTCCTTTGGGGATCAGCGACGGCGTCATTTCAGGTCGAAGGCGCCTGGGCCGAAGATGGCAAGGGCGAGTCGATCTGGGATCGTTTCACCCACACGCCAGGCAAGATCGAGGATGCGTCCACCGGCGATGTGGCCTGCGACCATTATCACCGCTGGCCGGAAGACATCGCGCTGATGCAGTCTCTGGGCTTGCAGGCCTATCGCTTCTCCATCGCCTGGCCGCGCATCTTGCCCGACGGCGTCGGCGCAGTGAATCCGCGCGGGCTGGACTTCTACAGCCGGCTGGTGGATGGGCTGCTGGAAGCGGGCATCATCCCCTTTGCCACGCTTTACCATTGGGATCTCCCCCAGGCGCAGCAAGATCGCGGCGGCTGGCCGGCGCGCGTCACCGCCGAGGCCTTTGTCGAGTACGCCGACGTCGTCAGCCGCCATCTGGGCGACCGGGTCAAACATTGGATCACCCACAACGAACCCTGGTGCGTCGCCTTTCTCAGCCATCAGATCGGCGCGCACGCGCCGGGCTGGCAGGACTGGGGCGCCGCGTTTGCGACCGCCCACCATGTGCTGCTCTCCCACGGCTGGGCTGTGCCGGTGCTGCGCCGCAACAGCCCAGGCAGCGAGGTGGGCATCACCCTCAACTTTGAGGCGGCGGAGACGGTGGGGCGGCGACCCGCCGACCGGACGGCGGTGAACTGGTTCGACGGTTACTTCAACCGTTGGTTTGTCCAGCCACTTTACGGGCGGCGCTATCCGGCGGACATGGTGGCGGCCTTCACCGATGCCGGCCTGCTCGACCCGGCCATGCCTTTCGTCCAGCCCGGCGACTTTGACGCTATTGCCGTTCCGACCGACTTCCTGGGCGTCAACTACTACAAACGCTCGCTGTTCGTGGCCGCAGCCGACGACAACCCGATGCCGGTGGAAGACACCGCAAACGCCACCTTGCCGCACACCGACATGAATTGGGAAATCTATCCGGAGGGTCTCTACAACTTGCTCTGCCGGCTGCACTTCGAGTACCGCCCCGGCAAGCTCTACGTGACGGAGAATGGCGCCAGTTACAAAGACGGCCCAGACGCCGACGGCGTTGTCCACGACCAGCGGCGCATCGACTATCTGCGCAGCCATTTCGTCGCCGCGCACCGCGCGCTTGCGGCCGGTGTGCCTCTCGCCGGTTACTTTGTCTGGTCGCTGCTGGACAACTTCGAGTGGGCGCGCGGCTATCTTCAACGCTTTGGCATCATCTGGGTGGACTATGCCACGCAGCAACGCATCCCGAAAGACAGCGCCCGCTGGTTGAAGGGAGTGATTGCGGCGAATGGGGTGGAGGAATAAAAATCTCTCAATTTCTTAATCTCTCAATCTCGCTTTGAGATTGAGAGATTAAGAGATTAAGAGATTGGAGACTGGGCGAGTATTTACTTCGCCTGCACCTTGATCTGCTTAGGCTTCACGGCTTCGGCTTTGGGCACGCGCAGGGTGAGCACGCCATTCTCGAAGGTCGCTTCGATGGCGTCGGCGTTGACCGGCACATTGAAGGTCAGGCGGCGCTCGAAGGCCCCGTGGAACAGTTCCTGCTTGAGGAAGCTGGCCTCTTCCGGCGCCGGCTGGAAGCGACCGCGCACGGTCAGTTCTTCGCCCTCGAACGTAATTTCCAGGTCTTCGGCCTTGACGCCCGGCACGTAGGCGGTCAGCATGAACGCATCGTCGGTGGCGTAGGCATCCAGCGGGAGGCGCATGGTGCGCTCTGCCGGCGCAGCCGCACCGCTGTCGCTGCCGCCATGACGGGCATAATCGTAGGGGCGGCTGCCCAGCACACGGTTCATCGCATCGCTCATGCTCACAAAGTCACGAACCAAATCGTTGTAGGTAGCGGTCTTCATGGGTTTCATCCTTTCAATCAATAGTCGTTGCTTCGCGTGAAGCATATTCTGTACATCCCGATTGCTTGCAACTGGTCGCCGGTTTTTCGTCTCGGCGTTATCTTCTGCATACTCTACCGAGGGTTTGTTAGCCTGACGCTTGCACAACGTTATTGCTCGGTCAGAATTTCGTCAGCGAATTGTTAGCGGAACGGCGTCATCCACCCGTTTGCCCCGCGCTGGCGCATCCACTATACTCAGCGACAGATCGCAATCCCACACCGCAATGGGGAGCATGACGTGCGCGTACTCTTGACCGGCATCGCCGGGTTCGCCGGCAGCTTTCTAGCCGGGCTGCTGTTGTCCGAAGGCGAGGTGGAACTCCACGGCGTGGTGCATCGCCACGATGCACGCATCCGCCATCTCCTCGACCGCCTGCACCTGCACCGCGGCGACCTGCGCAACGCGCTCTGGGTGAGCGACCTGGTGCAGCAGGTGCGTCCCGACTGCGTGCTGCATCTGGCCGCGTGGAGCGACGTCGGCGGCAGTTGGGAGCAGCCCTGGACGACCTACGAGTTGAACGTCCATTGCCAGTTGAATCTGCTGGAAGCGGTGCAGCGCTGGTCTCCACAGAGCCGCACTTTGGTGGTTTCGTCCAACGAGATTTACGGCCAGGTGCGCCCGGAAGATCTGCCGATCGACGAGGCAACGCCTTTTCGCCCGAACAGCCCCTACGGCGTCAGCAAGATCGCGCAGGACATGATGGCGCTGCAATATTGGCACAGCCATCGCCTGCCCACGGTGCGGGCGCGCAGTTTCAACCACCTCGGCCCGGAACAGTCCGACGACTTTGCCGCCAGCGCCTTCGCCCGTCAGATCGCCGAGATCGAGGCTGGCCTGCGCCCGCCCCAGGTGCAGGTCGGCAACCTGAGTGCGCAGCGCGATTTCACCGACGTGCGCGATGTCGTGCGCGCCTACTGGCTGCTGGCGCAGCAGGGCGTTCCCGGCGAATGCTACAACGTGGGCAGCGGCCAGCCCCACTCGATCCGCTGGCTGCTCGACACCCTGCTCGACCTGACGCAGATCCCCGTCGAGGTGATCACCGACCCGCAGCGGCTGCGTCCCAGCGACGTACCGTGCAGCTACTGCGACAACCGGCGCCTGGTCGCCGCCACCGGCTGGCAGCCGCAGATCGACCTGCGCGACACGCTGCGCGACTTGCTGGACAGCTGGCGGGCAAAGGTGAAGGTGAGAGGGTGAGAGGGTGAGGGGGTGAGAGGGTGATGTCCTTTCACCCCCTCACCCGCTCACCCCCTCACCCTGACCTGTCGCGCCAATCGCGAGGGGCGCGATGTGGCTGAACTGCCCTTTTCAGGCTATCATGCCCGGATAATGAAAACAATCGACCGGCGCGCGCCGCTCCAGACACCGATTGCCGGCGCGCTGACCGTCAGCACATGAAGGAGTTATTGTGCCAACAGCATTGATCACCGGCGTCACCGGCCAGGACGGCAGCTATCTCGCCGAATTCCTGCTGGAACAGGGCTATACCGTCGTCGGTATGGTGCGCCGCACCAGCACCATCAACTTCGACCGCATCCGCCACATCCAAGACCGCATCGAGATTGTCCAGGGCGACCTGCTCGACCAGATGAGCGTGATCGGCCTGCTGCAGGAATATCGCCCGCAGGAAGTCTACAACCTGGCCGCGCAGAGCTTTGTGCCGACCAGCTTCACCCAGCCGGTGCTCACTGGGGAGTTCACCGCCCTCGGCGTGACGCGGATGCTGGAGGCGGTGCGCATCGTCGACCCGAAGATCCGTTTCTACCAGGCCAGCAGCAGCGAAATGTTCGGCAAGGTGATGGAAGTGCCGCAGCGGGAGAGCACACCCTTCTACCCGCGCAGCCCTTACGGCGTTGCCAAGGTCTATGGCCACTGGATCACGGTCAACTACCGCGAAAGTTACAACATCTACGGCTGCTCGGGCATCCTGTTCAACCATGAAAGCCCGCGCCGCGGCCTGGAGTTCGTCACCCACAAGATCACGCACAGCGCGGCGCGCATCAAGCTGGGGCTGGCCGATGAACTGCGTCTGGGCAACCTGGAGGCGCGCCGCGACTGGGGCTACGCCGGCGATTATGTGCGCGCGATGTGGCTGATGCTCCAGCAGGACGCGCCCGACGACTATGTGGTCGCCACCGGGGAAACGCACAGCGTGCAGGAGTTTGTAGAGGAAGCCTTCGCTTATCTGGACCTGGACTGGCGCGCACATGTGACCCAAGATCAGAAATTCTACCGTCCCGCCGAGGTCGATCTACTCGTCGGCGACCCCAGCAAGGCGGGGCGCGCGCTGGGGTGGGAGCCATCCGTCACCTTCCGCGAACTGGTGCGCCTGATGGTCGACGCCGACATGGCGCAGTTGCAAGGCGGGCAGCACACGCCCAACATTCCGCAGTTCTAACACAACCGCACCACCGATAGGGTCACCGCTGTGGAAATCGTCACAATCAACAACCGGGCCATCGCCTTTCGCCGCTACGGACGCCGCGTCGACCCGGCGCGACCGCCGGTGGTGCTGCTCCACGGCGCCGGCGGCAACCATCTGGTCTGGCCGGCGCGTATGCGCCACCTGGCCGCCACCAGCGTGATTGCGGTCGATCTGCCGGGGCATGGCGAATCTTCGCCGCCGGCCTGCGCCACGATCGACACCTTCACCGAATTGGTGCGCGACGTCGTCGACGCGCTCGAACTGGACTTCTTTGTCCTGGCGGGACATTCGATGGGCGGCGCCATTGCGCTGGACTTCGCCACTGCCTACGCGCAGCGGCTGGCCGGGCTGATGGTGATCGGCGCCGGGCCGACGATGCCTGTCTCGGCGAAGCTCATCGAAACGCTGCGCGAGGACTTTGCCGCGGCCACCGCCATGATCGTGCGCTACTCCTATCGCCGCGGCGCTCCCGAAGAAGAGTTGGCGCTCTATCTCGCTCATCTGCGCCAGTGCAACCCGGAAGTCCTGTTGGAGGATCTGCTGGCCTGCGCCGCCTTCGATGCGACAGAGAACCTGGCCCACCTGACGCTGCCGACGCTGATCGTCTGTGGCCAGGAAGACCGCATGACGCCGCCGTCCATGAGTCAGGCGCTCCACGCCGCCATCCGGGGCAGCGAACTGATCGTCGTGCCCGACGCCGGCCACAACGTCATGGTCGAACACCCCGACCTGGTCGCCGGCTATCTGGCGCAGTTCATCGACAAGATCACCAACGATCAATCGTCCAATCTCCAATCTCCTAATCTCTCAATCTCCTGATTGGATGAGATTGAGAGATTGGAGATTAAGAGATTGGTTACTCCTTGAGGCGCCCACATGGCTGAAACCTTACGCCTGTTTGTCGCAGCGACGCATGACTTGGAGGAGCA
>JAPKMV010000191.1 GCA_026645635.1 Caldilineaceae bacterium | reverse complement strand
CCTTTCATCCGACAGCGCCAGTTCCGCCGTGGAGGCGATGCTCTTCCCCGGCTTGATCGGCCAGGACCCAGTCACGGGTGAGTTTACGCCCAACGGTTCCATGTCGGAGAGTTGGACAGTCTCCGAAGATGGCTTGACCTGGACCTTCAAACTGCGCGACGGGATCACCTGGAGTGACGGCGACCCGGTGGACGCGGCTGACTTCAAGTTCACCTACGACGCCATCGCCAGTGACCTGGTGGAGACCGTGCGCAAGAGCCTGGTGGAGCCGATCGAGAGCATCACGGTGGTCGATCCGCTGACCGTCGAGGTCAAGTTCCGCGAAGTGCGCTGCGACGCTATCAGCAACGTCGGGCTGGGCTGGCTGCCGAGCCATCTCTATGCGGCCGACTTCAGCGACATCATGACTAGCCCGCTGAACGAAGAACCGAGCGTGAGCGCCGGCCCCTTCGCCTTCCAAAGCTGGACGCGCGACGATAACACCATCCTGGTGCGCAACGAGAGCTACTGGGAAGGCGCGCCGAACATGGACGGCATGATCTACCGCATCGTCCCCGACGCCGGTTCACGCCTGGCGCAGTTGCAGAGCGGCGAAGTTGATACGGTTGGTCTCGAACCGACGCAGTTGACCGCAGTGCAGGGCAACCCGGACATCAACGTCTATCGCTTCGAGGATGACGGCTATGACTACATCGCGCTCAACCAGGCCAACCCGGCGAATCCCCAGCCCGGCAAGGACGAGAATGGCAATCTGATCGCCCAAGACCCCCACCCCATTCTGGGTGATCAGGCTGTGCGCCAGGCCATCGCCCATGCGCTGGACTACGATTCGATCATCAACAATGTTTACCTGGGCCAGGGCTACCAGATTGCCGCCAATGTGCTGCCGGCGGTGAGTTGGGCCTACGACGACACCCTGGCGCCCTACGATTACAACCCGGACCTGGCGCGCCAGATTTTGGAAGGCGCCGGCTGGGTGGACAGCAACAATGACGGCATCCGCGAGAAAGATGGCAACACGCTCAGCCTGACCCTGCTCACCAACGCGGGCAACAAGACGCGCGAAGATCTCGGCGTGCTCGCTCAGGATCAGCTCAATGCCATCGGCTTCAACATCACCTTCGAGGCGATCGACTTCGGCACGATGGTCGACCGCATGTTGGGTCAGACCTATGACATGGTGATCATCGGCTGGACCGGTCTCGGCGCCGACCCGAACGACGACGCTTTCTGGAAATCCGACTATGACACGCCGGGCAGTGGCTTCAACTTCGTCAGCTTCCAGAGCGCGCGTATCGACGAACTGCTGACCCAGGGCGTCACCATGCCGGGCTGTGCGCCGGAAGACCGCGCACCCATCTACAAAGAGATCCAGCAGATCATCCACGACCAGGCGCCGTACATCTTCATCTCCGGTGGCGTGGGCAACGTCGGCTACCGCAACAACTGGGGCAACGTCGATCCGGGGCCGTGGTCGTTCTACTGGAACGTGCACCAGTGGTATAACCGGGCGCTGCAGCCGTAGGGGTGTGGGGTTTTGGGGTGATGGGGTGATGGGGTGTGGTATCCTCACCCCATCACCCCAAAGACGTGAATCAGCGATCATGATACACACACTGCTGTGGCCGGAAGATCGCATCAATCACATTGCGCGTCACGGCATTGCCCCGGTAGAATTCGAAGAAGTCTGTTTCGGACAAGCACTGGTGCTCCGTGCAAAATCTGAAGGGCAAAACCCGGTGTATCATGTACTGGGGCAGACGAATTCAGGGAGGCATCTGTTTTGCGTTGTCATCTCGTTTCCCGACGGCAATGGGTATCCTGTGACAGCCCGGCGAATGACAGCGAAAGAGGAGCGTCGGTACCGACGATGGCAAGAAAGATGAAGATAGTGCATCTACCACAGACGGACTCAATTGAAGAATTGGCGCGCTTCTGGGATGAGCATGATTTGACTGACTTCGAAGAGGAACTGGAAGAAGTTGCAGAGCCTGTGTTCATCAGAAATTCAGAAACGACGCTCCAAATCCATCTGCCCCGGCAGCAGATGGAAGGACTCCGGCGGTTGGCCCGGCAAAGGGGCATCGACGACTCGACTCTGGTGCAGCAGTGGGTGAGCGAGAAACTCAGTGTGGCCTAGCACAATACCCGTACCAACGGATACCCTATGACCCGCCAACTTGCGGTGGAACCCGCAGAACTCGACGACCTCCAACGCCGCTTTGGCCCGTTGCGGGCAGAGCGTGCTGCGCTGACCGTCGCCCACCCGTTCCTCACCGGCGAGCACCAGATGCTCACCAGTGACGGCCGCCGCGCCGAAATCTGCTATGTCATGCACCGGGGCGACCCGGCTGATGGCGTGCTGCTCCACATCAAGCGCTTCTATCCCGCGGGCGCGTTTCGGCTGCCCACGGGCGGCATCCACGTGGGCGAAGCGGTGATCGACACGCTGAGCCGCGAGATTTACGAGGAGACCGGCCTCACCGTGGGCGATGGGCAGGGACAGGCGGCGGTGGAGCGCTGTCTCGGCGTGCTCGAATACGACTTGCAGCACGCGACCCTCGGCCTGGTGCGTTTCGCCACCTATCACTTCCTGGTGCGGATGCCGCCAGACGGTGCGCTGAACCCGCAGGACGAGGATGAGGCCATCGCCGGCTGGCAGTGGCGCCCGGCGGGGGAACTGGCCGACGTCGCCGCAACCCTGGAAGCCGTGGTGCAGCACTCGGCCGTCTGGGGTGACTGGGGCCGGTATCGGGCGTTGAGTCACCGGTTTGTTGCAGCGCTTTTTCAATGAGGGGGTGAGAGGGTGAGAGGGTGTTTCGCCCGTTCACCCGTTTACCCTCTCACCCCCTCACCCTCTCATCTTCTCACCCTCTCATACGAAACAGGTGCACAAACATGGCGCGACCGCCCTTTGGCCAGCAGGTTACTTTCTTATACACGCATGACCTGGCCGCAAGCGCGCACTTTTACGGGGAAATGCTGGGGCTGCCGCTGGTGCTCGACCAGGGCGCATGCAGAGTCTACCGCGTGAGCGGGGATGCGTTTCTCGGCGTCTGCACGCGCAGCAGCGTCGAATTGCAGCCGGCGACGGTGATCGTCACCTTTGTGCTCGCCGACGCCGCGGCAGTGGATGCCCGCCACGCCGAACTGGCCGGGCGCGGCGTCTCTTTTGAGAAGGCGCCGGCCCTCAACGCCGCCTACAACATCTACCACTGTTTTCTGCGCGACCCCAGCGGCTATCTGCTGGAGATTCAGGCCTTTCTGGACCCCGCCTGGCCGCAGACTGATACCGGTTGGGCGCGCTGAAAGTGACAAAAGCCCATCCGCAGATGACGCAGATTTTCGCAGACGGTTAGCGCTCCCCAGGTTATTGAGAAGATAACGGTGCGTATTATCACCCTCTCACCCTATTCGGCATACCCCCGGGGATGCGCCAAATGCCACTGCCACGCCGACTCGACGATCGAGCGCAGGTCGGCGTACTGGGGCGACCAGCCCAGTTCGCGGCGAATCTTGTCGCTGCTGGCCACCAGCACCGCCGGGTCGCCCGGGCGCCGCGCCACGACCCGCGCCGGGATCGGGTGGCCGGTCACCTCGCGGGCGACCTGGATCACCTCTTTGACGCTGAAGCCCTGGCCGTTGCCCAGGTTGTAGGTGCGGCTGCCCTGGTCGAGCGCCCGCAGCGCCAGGATGTGTGCCTGCGCCAGATCGATCACATGCACGTAATCGCGCACGCAGGAGCCGTCGGGCGTGGGGTAGTCGTCGCCAAAGATGGCGATGTCGGCGCGCTGGCCCAGCGCCACCTGGAGCACCAGGGGGATCAGGTGCGCTTCGGGCGCGTGATCCTCGCCCCGCTCCGCCGACGCGCCCGAGGCGTTGAAATAGCGCAGACAGGCGTAGCGCAGCCCCATCGTGCGGTCGAGCCAGTAGAGGATCCGCTCCAGGATCCGTTTTGATTCGCCATACGGGCTGCCCGGCACGATGCGCTCGTCCTCGTCGATGGGCATGCGCTCCGGATCGTCGAAAAGGTTGGCGGTGGAGGAGAGAATGAACTTGTGCACGCCGTGGGCGGTGGCGCTTTCCAGCAGGTTCAGCCCGTTGCGGATATTGTCGCCCAGGTAGAGAAAGGGCTTCTGCATCGATTCGCCCACCAGCGTGTAGGAGGCGAAGTGAATGATCGCTTCGGGGCGGTGCGCCGCCATCAGCGCGTCGATCGCTGCGCGGTCGGCCAGATCGCCTTCGACGAAAGCAGCGGCGGGGTGCACTGCCGCGCGGTGGCCTTGGTAGAGATTGTCGAAGACGACGACTTCGTCGCCCGCCTGGATCAACTGTTCCACGGTGATGCTGCCGATGTAGCCGGCGCCGCCGGTGACGAGTACTTTCATGATGCGTCTTCTTTCCTTCTCTGTTCCTCTGTTGTGCTATTGTTGCTGTCCGTTCCGCTCGATTATAGCAGATGGCTCGCAAGTCGCCATCTTCGGCGCGCCGGGGGCGTGCTTCAGGGCGGAGGCAGAAATGACTACAGGGGATTCAGCAAACAACGGATACTGCCAACGCACGTCGGGCAATTGCCGTATCCTTTCCTTTCCAAATCTGTTGCAGCGCCTCTCAGAAATGCCCCTGTCGTTGGTTTGACAGTCTTTGTACACTGGATTTATGATTCCAATTGGTGGTCTCAATTTAAGCGTTTCAAAAAGACTCGTTTATGCACTGCCATACCCAGGACCCCAATCGAATTTGTTATGCCTTACGCGGGAAGTCGGCGTGCGCGCCGGTCGGCGCTGTGTGATTTTCCCGCGTTTGTCAGAATCGCAGTTGTTGAACGACCCAATTTCAAGTGGAGGATTCTTATGCAGGGTAAGACACGTCGTAGTTTGTTCATTTTGTTTGTCCTGGCGGTGATTGCCAGCGTCGTGATGGCCTGTGCGCCGGTTGCGGCGCCGGCTGGCGGCGATGCAGCCGCACCGGCTGGTGACACGGCGGCAGCGCCCGCAGGCGAAAAGATCAAGGTCGGTCTCTCCTTCTCCGACTTCGCCACCGAGCGCTGGAAGAATGAGGAAGTCATTCTGCGCGGCCTGTTGGAAGAAAAAGGCTACGAAGTTCTGAGCCAGGAAGCCAACCAGGACGTCAAGTTGCAGAATGACCAGATCGACAACATGGTCAGCCAGGGCGCCAAGGCGTTGATCATCATTGCGCAGGACGGCGACGCTGCCGTGACGGCCGTGGACAAGGCCGCCGAGGCTGGTGTGGCCGTGGTCGCCTATGACCGCCTGATCAAGTCGCCGAACATCGCCGGCTACATCTCCTTCAACAACGTCGAAGTCGGTCGCCAACAGGCCGATGGCGTGATGAAGGCGCTGGACATCGCCAACTGGGACGTGGCGGCCAATGGGCCGGCGCGCGTCGTCAAGCTGGGTGGCAGCCCGACCGACAACAACGCCATTCTCTTCCGCCAGGGTCAGGACGAGATCGTGGATCCGCTGGTTGAGGCGGGCACCGTCGAGATCGTGGCCGACCAGTGGGTGGAGAACTGGGACGCCGCCAACGCGCTGAAGCTGATGGAAAACATCCTGACCGGCGCCGGCAACGATGTCGATGCAGTCGTGGCCTCGAATGACGGCACCGCGCTGGGCGCGCTGCAGGCGCTGAGCGCCCAGGGTCTGGCCGGCGTCGTGCCGATCTCGGGTCAGGACGCCACCGCCGACGGCTGCAACAGCATCGTCAAGGGCGAACTGACCGTGTCGATCCTCAAGGACATCCGCAACCTGGCCCCGATCGCCGTCGACATGGTCGATGCGCTGATCAAGGGTGAGGCCGTGGAAGGTCTGGAGGAATACACCCTGGCCGAGTTGACCCTCAACGATGCCCTGGCTGGCAACGTCAAGGCGCTCTTCCTGCCGGTTGAGCAGGTCAATGCTGACAATGTCTTCGAACTGTGCGTCGCCAATGGCTTCCAGGCCTACGACGACGTCTTCCGCGACATTCCCGAAGATCAGCGCCCGCCGCGGCCCTGATCGCAGCCCATGAACTACGTAGGCCCGGCGTCCATGACATCTGGGACGCCGGGCCTATCTCTGTGACCGCACCGGAAACGCATCTTTCCGTGGCGCGCCTCGCAGATGGTCCCACAGGATGTACAGGAGCAAGCAGTGAACGACGACATTATTCTTGACTTCCGCGGCGTAACCAAACGCTTTCCCGGCGTCACTGCCCTCGACAACGTGTCGATCCAGATTCGTCGCGGCGAAATTCATGGGTTGTGCGGTGAGAACGGCGCCGGCAAGTCGACGCTGATGAAGATTCTGTCGGGCGTTTATCCGCAGGGCACCTATGAAGGCAGCATCATTTACGACGGCAAAGAACTCAACCTGGGCGCGGGCGCCATCCGCCAGGCGCGCGAAGAAGGGATTGCCATCGTCTACCAGGAACTGACCCTCGTCCCCAATATGACCGTGGGCGAGAATGTCTTTTTGGGCAAAGAACCCACGGAAAACGGTTCGATCAACTGGAGCAAGCTCTACGCCGACACGCGCGACATCCTGGCCAAATACCGCCTCGACGTGTCGCCCCAGGCGGTGGTCAA
>JAPKMV010000190.1 GCA_026645635.1 Caldilineaceae bacterium | reverse complement strand
CTACGCGCTCGGCTACTGGCTGGGCAAGCACCGCGCGCTGGAGCAGCTCGCCGCACCCTACATCGTCGCCAGCCAGAGTGTGCCCATCGTGGCGATTGCCCCCCTGTTGGTGCTCTGGCTGGGCAGCGGTCTCATCAGCAAGGTGACGGTCACGGCGCTGATCACCTTCTTCCCGGCGTTGGTCAGCGCCATCGTCGGCATCCGCAGCGTCGACCCCGACCTGCACGACCTCATGCGCAGCCTGCGCGCCAGCCGCTGGCAACTCTTTTGGAAGCTGGAACTGCCCGCCGCGCTGCCGATGATCTTCGCCGGTCTCAAGCTGAGTGTGACGCTGGCCGTGGTCGGCGCGGTCGTGGGTGAGTTCATGGGCGCCGACGCCGGGCTGGGTTATCTGATCAACCTGGCGCGCGGCGTTTTCGATACGCCGTTGATGTTTGTCGCCATCTTTGCCCTGGTCCTCATTGCCCAGGCGCTCTATCTGACGGTGGCGCGCATCGAGCAGCGGCTCCTGCGCTGGCAGCGGTGAGGGAGGGGCGAGTTGCGAGGGGCGAAGGAGTCGTGCGTCACAATTCACTGTCTATCTTGAAAGGTTTACGAGAAAGTACGATGCGCATCAAAATTCTGCTGCTGTTCACGTTGTTCTCCCTCTTGCTCGCTGCCTGTGCTGTGTCCGCGCCCGCCGCTGAGCCGCCCGCTCCAGACGCCTTGACGCCGGTCGATCTCGGCGTCGGCTTTATCCCCAGCGTGCAGTTTGCCCCCTTCTACGTCGGCATCGAGAAGGGCTTCTTCGCCGAGGAAGGTGTCGATCTGAAGCTGGCGCATGGTTTCGAGAACGATTACCTGAAGCTGGTGGGCGTCAACGACGCGCAGTTTATGGTGGGCAGCGGCGACCAGGTGGTGTTGGGGCGCGGGCAAGGGTTGCCGGTGCGCTATGTGATGGCGTGGTACACGCGCTACCCGGTGGTGGTCTTCGCCAAGGAGTCGGCGCAGATCAACGCGCCTGCCGACCTGCGCGGCAAACGCATCGGCTTGCCCGGTCTTTTTGGCGCAAACTATGTGGCGCTGCGCGGCATTCTGGCGGCGGGCGGCCTCACCGAACAGGATGTGACCTTGGAAAGCATCGGCTTCACCCAGGCCGCGGCGCTCAGCGAGGATCAGGTGGATGCTGCCGTCGATTACGCAGTCAACGGCCCGGTCGTGCTGGGGCTGGCAGGCGAAGCCACCACGCAGATTGGGCTGGACGAGTACATGGCGATGCCGTCGAATGGGCTGGTCACCAATGAGCAGACGATCACCGAGCAGCCGGAATTGGTGGCCAGCGTGGTGCGCGCCACGCTGCGCAGCATTGAGTACACGCTGGCCAATCCAGACGAGGCTTTTGCCATCGCGCTGAAGTTTGTCCCGGAGGCTGGCGGCGACAACGAACGGGCGAACCGCGCCGTCTTCGACGCTTCCCTTCCTTACTGGACGACGCCACCGGGACGCACGCCCGGCGCCAGCGACCTGGCCGCGTGGGAAAGCGCTGCCCAGTTCATGCTGGATGTTGGCCTCGCCGACCAGGTTGCGCCCGCCGCGGAGCACTTCACCAATGAATTTGTCGAACAGTAGCGGGCCTCACGCCGGAATGCACTGCAGCATCCTCCATTCCGCATTCCGCATTCTGCATTCCGCGCCATGACCACTCCCATCCTCGTTGTCGACGGCGTGAGCAAGGCTTTTCGCGAGGCAGACCGGGCCTTGCAGGCGCTGCAGCCGGTCAGCTTCAGCCTGGCCGAGGGTGAGTTCGTCTGTCTGCTGGGGCCAAGCGGCAGCGGCAAGAGCACCCTGCTGCGCATCGTCGGCGGCCTGGCCACGCCCGACACGGGGCGGATGTGGTTCGATGGCCAGCCCCACAACAGCCCGCGCACGGAGATCGGCTTCGTCTTTCAACGCACCAACCTCATGCCGTGGCGCACCGTGCTCCAGAATGTGTTGTTGCCGCTGGAGATCCAGCAAGGGCGTGTGCGCGCTCCGGAGCGAGACCGGGCGGTGGAACTGCTCGCCGTGATGGGGCTGGCCGGCTTTGAGCACGCCTACCCGCGCCAGATGTCCGGTGGCATGAATCAGCGCGTCGTGCTGGCGCGCACGTTGATCCAGCAGCCCCGCTTGCTGTTGATGGACGAACCGTTTGGCCAGCTCGACGCCATGACGCGTGAGCGGCTCAACCTGGAGTTGCTGCGCATCCACAGTCTGCAAAGTCAGACGATTCTCATGGTCACGCACAGCATCAGCGAGGCAATCTTGCTGGCGGATCGCGTGCTGGTGCTCAGCCAGCGCCCCGGGCGCATCGTCGGCGCGGTGGCGGTTGACCTGCCGCGCCCCCGCGACCTGGCGCTAGCGACCACGCCGCGCTTCGGTGAGCTGGTGAGCCAGGTGCGCCAGTGCATCGGCGAGGCGGCGTTTCAAGAGTGACCGTAGCGTAGGCTACTAGCCACTGGTGGCGCGTTTCTGCTATACTGCATCGTGAATTAGTGCAGTCATCTTTGACGCAGGGGGTTTGCGAATCACATGAATGGAAATTGGAGCAGGAATGCCTTTGTCTACCTGCTGATCATCGTCGCCGCGGCGGCGCTCTTTATCAATATCTACCAGCCAGGCGAAGGGCCGGAAGAGATCAGCCTGAGCCAACTGGTAACCGCTATGCAGCGCGGCAATGTCGAATCGGTCACGATCAACGGTAATGAGGCGCGTGTCGTGCTCAAGGAAAACGGCGCCACCGTGCTCGTGCGCCCCGAATCCGACATGCCGATCACCGAAACCTTGACAGGCATGGGCGTCGCCTCGGATCAATTGGCAGCCGTGACGATCAAATATGAAGCGCCTGGCAATACTGCCAACTGGGTGTCGCTGGCCGTCAATCTGCTGCCGCTGTTGTTCGTGGGCGCGCTCTTTTTCTTCCTCTTTCGCCAGTCACAGGGCAGCAACAACCAGGCGCTCTCTTTCGGGAAGAGCAAGGCGCGTCTTTTCACGGGCGACAAGCCCACAGTGAAATTTGACGATGTGGCCGGCGCTGAAGAGGCAAAAGAGGAACTCAAGGAAGTGGTCGAGTTCCTCAAGGAGCCGCAGAAGTTCGCAGCCCTGGGCGCACGCATCCCCAAGGGCGTACTCCTGGTGGGGCCGCCGGGCACGGGCAAGACGCTCATGGCCAAGGCCGTCTCCGGCGAGGCCGGCGTGCCCTTCTTCAGCATTTCCGGCTCGGAGTTCGTCGAGATGTTCGTCGGCGTCGGCGCCAGCCGCGTGCGCGATCTCTTCGAGCAGGCGAAGCGCAACAGCCCGTGCATCATCTTCATCGACGAGATCGACGCGGTGGGGCGCTATCGTGGCACCGGGCTGGGTGGCTCCCACGACGAGCGCGAGCAGACGCTCAACCAGATCCTGGTGGAAATGGACGGCTTCGGCACCGACACGAACGTGATTTTGGTGGCCGCGACCAACCGCCCCGACATCCTTGACCCGGCGTTGCTGCGTCCGGGCCGCTTCGACCGCCGCGTGACGATGGATCGCCCCGACGTGCAGGGGCGCAAAGCGATTCTCGAAGTGCACGTCAAGGGTAAACCCGTCGAAACCGGCGTCGATCTGGCGCGCATTGCCAAATCGACTCCTGGCTTCGTGGGCGCCGACCTGGAGAATGTGGTGAATGAGGCTGCCATTCTCGCCGCGCGGCGCAACAAAAAGGCCATCGGCACGCGCGAGTTGCAGGAGGCTGTCGAACGAGTCGCGATGGGCGGGCCAGAGCGTCGCAGCCGGCTGATGAATGCCAGAGAAAAGGAAGTCGTCGCCTATCACGAAGCGGGTCACGCCGTTGTCTCGTATCTGTGCGCCAACTCGGACCCCGTACAGAAAGTGACGATCGTGCCGCGCGGTCAGGCGGGCGGTTATGTCTGGCGCGTCTCCGACCGCGACCGGGTGATGGCCAACCGCAGCTACTTCGAGGACAACATCGCTGTCGCGCTGGGCGGCCGCGTGGCGGAGGAACTGATCTTCGGTGACATCTCCAACGGCGCCTCCATGGACATCCAACAGTTGACCCAGATGACGCGAGCGATGGTCACCAAGTATGGTATGAGCGACAAGATGGGGCCGCTCCAGTTTGGTCAGCAGGATGAGATGGTCTTTTTGGGCCGCGAACTGGCCGAACAGCGGGATTACAGCGAGGAGGTGGCGGAGCAGATCGACGAGGAAGTGCGGCGCATCGTCACGGCGAGCCTCACCCGCGTGCGCAAACTGCTGGGCGATAACCTAGATAAGCTCCACATCGTGGCCAAAGCCTTGCTGGAGAACGAAACGTTGAACCGCGAGGAGTTTGAGGAGATTTTCGTCGCAGCGCCGGCGTAATGTGAGAGGGTGAGGGGGTGAGAGGGTGACTTTTCACCCTCTCACCCCCTCACCCTCTCATTAACTCCGGCTAATCATGATCACGCCCACGCAGATCACGAACACCCCCGCCCAGCGCAGCGCACTCACTTGCTCGCCGAGGAAGATGGCGCTGACCAGCGTGATCAGCACATAGCCCAGGCTCAGGGCCGGATAGGCATAGCTCAAATCCACCCGGCTGAGCAGCACCAGCCAGAAGATGCTGCTGAACGCATATGCGGCCACCCCAGCGACAACGTAAGGATTCAAAAAGGCTTTGGCGATGCTGGGGATGATGACGCTGAGGTCGCCCGTAATGGCGCCGACGCTGCTCATGCCCCGCTTCATCATCAACTGGCCAACGACATTCAACGAGACTGTCGCCAGCAGCAAAATCAACTGCTTCATGCCATCTCTCCACGTCCAGACTTGTTTACCACCACAAGTTTCGCATTTTAACCGACAGGGAAAGGTGGGGCGAATCCTGGGAACTGGAGATTGGAGATTGGGAAGGGGCTGATCTGCAATCCCCCAATCTCCAATCATTTAATCTCTCTTCCTCTCCACCACTCCCCGCAGCGTATCCACCAACAGCCAGTGCTCCACCTGGTGCATGCGCGCCGTGAATTCCTCCAGTGACTCGCCCGGCTCGAACGCCACCGCTGAGGTGGCGAGCACTGGGCCGTCGTCGACGCCTTCGTCCGGCACCAGATGCACCATGACGCCGGTGCGGTCGATCTCCCCGCGCTCATACGCGGCGAAGGCCCGCTCGATGGCGTGAGTGCCGGGAAACGCGCCGGGCAGCGCCGGATGCAGGTTGATCACCCGGCCGGGAAAGCGGCCCAGAAAGTTCAGCGTCAGGATGCGCATCCAGCCCGCCAGGACGATCCAGTCCGGCGCATAGGCCGCCACTGCATCCGCCAGCGCGGCGTCATAGTGACTGCGCGTCTGGCCAGGCTGTTTTTCCAGCACCAGCGTGGGCACGCCCGCCGCGGCCGCGCGCTGCAAGCCGAACGCGTCCGCCCGGTTCGCCACCACCGCCACCACCTGCGCAGACAGCGTCCCCTGCGCACACGCGTCGAGTATGGCCTGCAAGTTGGTGCCCGACCCAGAGATCAACACGACCAGGCGCGGCAAGTTATCGCGATTGCGCATCTGCAAACCCCTTTCTCATGCAAGACGCAGGGGGCGTGGATCGCGGAAGACGCGAAAGGGGGCGAAAGACGCGAAACCCCTTTCGCGTCTTTCGCCCCTTTTGCGATCCACACGCTTCCCACACCCCCTCACATTCCCTCAATCACCACCGCCGGCGCGCCTTCGCCCCGCGCCGCCAGCCGCCCGATCACCCACGTTTCTTCGGGGATAGCCGTCTGGAACGCGGCCACCTGTTCCGGCGCCACCACCGCCACCATGCCAATGCCCATGTTGAAGACACGATACATCTCCCCTGCGGCGATCTGCCCACGCACCTGGATCAGCCGGAAGATCGGCGGAACCGGCCAGCGCGCCGCGTTGATCTGCGCGGTCAGAAGGGCAGGCAGCACCCGCGGGATGTTGTCGTAGAAGCCGCCGCCGGTGAGGTGCGCCAGCGCCTTGACCCGCGCCAGGTGTGGCTGGAGCAGCGGCAGGTAGGAGCGGTGCGGCGCCAGCAGCGCGTCGGCCAGGCTCATGCCCAGCGCCGGCTCCACTGCGTCCAGGTCGGCGCCGGCAAAGACGCGGCGGATCAGCGAGTAGCCGTTGGTGTGCGGCCCGCTCGACGCCAGCCCCACCAGCAGGTCGCCCGCGGCCAGGCCGGTGCGCGGCAGCAGATGCGCCCGCTCCGCCACGCCGACGATGGTCCCGGCGATGTCGAACGCGCCCGCCGCGTAGACGCCGGGCATCTCCGCCGTCTCACCGCCCAGCAGCACGCAGCCCGCCGCCTGACACGCCTCCGCCATCCCGGCGACGATCGCCGCCACGGTCGCCGGCTCCAGCGCGGAACTGGCCACATAGTCCAGGAAAAAGAGCGGTCGCGCTCCCTGCACCAGGATGTCGTCGATGCAGTGGTTGACAATGTCGTGGCCGATGCCCCGGTAGCGCCCCACCGCCGCCGCCAGTTTCACCTTCGTGCCCACGCCGTCGGTGGAGGCGACGAGCACCGGCGCATCCATCGCCTGGAGCATCGTTGCGTCGAAGAGACCGCCGAAACCGCCGTG
>JAPKMV010000018.1 GCA_026645635.1 Caldilineaceae bacterium | reverse complement strand
GGCCGGCGCCGCCTCGTGCACATCGACGCCTATCGCCTGGGTGATGCCGGCGCCGCGACGCTGGAAGAAGCCGCCACCTTTGGCCTGGACGAAATCCTGGCCGCAGACGACGCCATTGTCGCCATCGAATGGTCGGAACGCGTCGCCGCCGCGCTGCCCGACGACTATCTGCTGGTGGAACTCGACGCAACCGGCCCAGATGAGCGGCGCATCTCCGTCAGCGCCAGCGGCAGGCAGAGCGAGTCGGCGTTGGCGCGGCTTGACGTTGGTGAAGCCGCGCCATAAATCGTACAGTGCGCGGGGGCGGCGACGCTTTCAGGAGACAGCCGAAACTCAGTGTGAACTTCTTTCACGTATGAACAAGGAGGCAAATTGCCCTGAATCGATCGAACAGCTAATGGGGAAGGAGTCGCTATGCAATCAGTTGCCCAGAAACCGGATCTCGTTGTCAACAATGCCTTGTTGGCCTACTATGCCCACCCAGGCATGATGACCGACCCCAGAGACCTGGCCTTCATGTTTGCGGAACTCCCCACGGAACTGGGCGAGTTGTGCGCGATTGTGCAGCAGAACCTGCTCCATGTCTTCTGGGCTGAGCGCTATGGGCGCACGCTCAGCGAGACCGACAAAGAGCCGCTCAACCTCCGCTCGCTCTATCAGAAGCTGCAGCGTATGCGAGAAGTGAATGTGCTCCCGCTGAGTGAGCCGCGCCCGCTGGCCGAACGCCAGATCGGCAACTGCCGCGACTTCACGTTGTTGCTGGTCGCCATGCTGCGCTATCAGGGCATCCCCGCACGCGCCCGCTGTGGCTTTGCCGCCTACTTCCTGCCCGATCATTTCGAGGATCATTGGGTGGCGGAGGTATGGAACGGCGCGCGCTGGGTGTTGGTCGACGCCCAACTGGACGCGCTGCAGCGGGAGGCGCTGAACATCGCCTTCGACCCGTTGGATGTGCCGCGCGAGCAGTTCATCGTCGCCGGCGAGGCATGGCAGCGCTGTCGCCGCGGCGAGGCCGACCCGGAGCAATTCGGCATCTTCGACATGCACGGTTGGTGGTTTATCTGGGGCAACGTGGTGCGCGAACTGCTGGCCTTCAACAAGGTGGAGATTCTGCCCTGGGACGACCAGGTGGGCTTCTTCACGCACAACCTGGGCGATCGGCTGCCGCTCGACGGCCCCGAACTGGCTGAATACGACCGGCTCGCTGCGCTCACCACGGCCGGCGACCAGGCTTTCCTGGCTTTGCGCAACCTCTACACCTGCGAACCGCAGTTGCACGTGCCGAGCAAGTGGTTCCGGTGAGTGTGAGAGGGTGAGGGGGTGATGGGGTGAGAGGGTGATGGTTCGAGCCGTCTTGCACCCCCTCACCCTCTCACCCTACTCACCCCCTCACCCCCTCATTCTTCCTCAATCCCGCCCGCCGGCATCTGGATGTCGATCACATCGCCGTGAAAATCGATCTGGATGCGAAAGCCAAGCATACCGAGCCACTGGCGCGCATCTTCGGGGATGGGCTGGCCGACGGCGTCTTCCATGTTGTCGATGGTCGACTCGACGGCGGCCTTGGTGAAGAGGTCGTCGCGCCCCATCATCTCCAGCATGGCGCCGACGGCCATCTGCCGGTTACCTTCCACCTGCTCGCGCATGAACCGCAGCACCTGGCGATCCACCTGTGCGGCGTCGATATAGCGGCGAAAGTCGTCGTCATACACCACGTAACAGGCGTTTGCGCCGACATAGCCGACTTCGGCAGGCCGTTCGTTTTCGTCCACCACCAGCCCAGCAAACATCGCCGTTGGCGCCATGATCAACCTCCTGCTGCAAACCTACTTTCCTGCCAGAAATGCGTAGCTGGCGCCGATCGACGCCAGCGGGTCTGCCGGACGATCATGCTCGACAATCAACCACTCTACGCCGGCGTCGTCAGCGGCAGCCAGCACCTCATCCCAGTTGACGCTGCCCGCGCCTACGTCGGCGATGTCCCGCTGCGCGGCGTTCCAGTCCTTGGCGTGGACGCGGCTGGCGCGACCGCTATAGCGGCGCAGCATCGTAGCCGGGTCCTGGCCGCCGGCCTGCACCCAGGCCAGGTCGATCTCGAAACCGACCGCCGGCCCCGCAGCTTCCATCAGCCAGTCGATGGCCGGGCGGCCATCGATGACAACCATCTCAAAATCGTGGTTGTGATACATGAGTTTCATGTTGGCATGGGCACAGCGCCTGGACAGCCTGGCCAACCGTTCACCCAGTTGCTGCCAACTGGCCGCAGTGGAGCCGCGCAGCGCCTCTGACACCCAGGGCACCACCAGCACATCATTGCCGAGCGTCTTGTGGTAACGGATGACGTCCGGCAGGTCGGCCTCAAGGCTGTCCAGGCTGACGTGGGCGGAGACGGCGCGCAGGTTGTGGCGCTGCAGGATGTCGCGCAGGGCGGGTGCAGACAGGCCAAAATTGCCTGCCAATTCGACACCTTGAAAGCCGATTGCAGCCAGGCTGGCCATGAGCGCGTCGGGCGGGGTCTGCAAGGTGCGCAGAGTGTACAACTGGACAGCTAGATTTGGCATGGTAGTTTGTCCTTGTTTGGTCGCGGCCGGCGTTGTCGTTGGCTCGCGTTTGCGACGGGTTGTTTTGCTTTTTGTTGGTGTGTTCATCTCGATTATTCCAGACAGGCGCAGCCCATTTCAGCCTTTTCTTTGCGACTTCGCGTCGTTGCGCTCGCAATGCCCGGTTCCACCAGCTTCTCACGATTTCGGCAGGCGGAGCCTCACAGCTCTTTCCTTTGGATTGTAGCACCAGATCGCATATTTCCCAGAAGGGATGGCAGTTCACAATGTAGATGGACGGAATATGTTATCATTTTGTCCATATTTAATCTATATTATATTGAGTTTACGAAACAAGGGGACCACCAAAATGCGCGGACGAAATTGGTTGATGCTGGCAGCCGTGGGGATTGCGGGCATGGCGTTGTTGACACCGTGGGCCGTCGGTGTGGCGTCGCCGCGCGCCAACCCTTTCGTGCGCATGGCGCCTTGCCCGGATTCGCCCAACTGTGTCTCGTCGCTGGCGGCGCCGACCGACTCTGTGCACTACAGCGAACCGATCGTCTACACCGGCGACATGGCTGCTGCGAAAGCGCGGCTGCTGGTAGTGCTAAGCGCGATGCCGCGCACCACAATTATCGAAGATGACGGCGGCTATCTGCACGCCGAAGCGCGCTCGCTAATCTTCCGCTTTGTCGATGATGTCGAGTTTCAGTTCGACGAGGCCAACCAGACCATTCACTTCCGTTCGGCGGCGCGCCTCGGGCGTGGCGACATGGGGGTAAATCGAAACCGCATGGAAGAAATCCGCGCGGCCTTTACTGCTGCGCGCTGATACAAGGGGGACGGCATCCCTATCTCAAAGCCTGGTTGTAAAGTCACTCCACTTTGACGCGGAGGCGCAGAGATGCAGAGAAACGCAGAGAACGCGCATGGAGAACTCCTCTGTTTTTCCTCTGCGAACCTCTGCGCCGTTGCGTCTCTGCGTCAAAGGAGCCTGTGTAAAGGCTCTCAGTAGCCCTGATAGCCCGGAATCTGCTTGCGCCCGGCGCCACCGCCATAGGAAGCCAGATCGAAGATCAGCGCAATGCCGACCAGCACCCAATCGAAGGTGTTTAGCCCATCGAAGCCCACCGCCACATACATGATGGTGGCCCAGGGCAAGAAGACCAATCCCAGCAGCGGCCAGATCCACCAGATGCCTGCCCACCCGCGGAAGACCGACCACCAGAGGTTGGACTGGAAGAGCCACCAGAATGCGCCGAAGATGCGCGGCCCTACGAGCAGCAGTGCAAGAATTCCGCAACACATGGTCAGATTCCTTTCAAAGCAGTGAAGAGAGTAAGTTGGCGAACTGATCACGAACGATTCGGTCGCACAGTTGTATGATGGCTCACATTTTACTCATTTTGCCCGGAAGCACAACCGTTGATTTTTGAGCTAGGCCATCCTTCAAAGCGGGAGGCGCGCCAGCAGACCATTTTGACCCGTTAGCGCAGCAGCCGCGCGGCCAGCCCGGTGTAGCGCGCCGCCACCTGGCCGTTGCGCACTGCCATGCCGATGGCGCGCGGCTGCCCAACCAACACAACCAGCCGCCGCGCCCGCGTTACCGCCGTGTAGAGCAGGTTGCGCTGGAGCATCATGTAATGCGTGGTCAGCACCGGCACGACCACCGCCGGAAATTCGCTGCCCTGGCTCTTGTGGATGCTGACGGCATAGGCGTGCACCAGTTCATCCAGTTCCAGGAAATCATACGGCAGCGGCCGCCCGTCGAAGGTCACCGTCACCTGGTGCAGTTCCAAATCCATGCCGGTGATGCGCCCCATGTCGCCGTTGTAGACATCTTTGTCGTAGTTGTTGCGAATCTGCATCACCCGGTCGCCGACACGGTAGGCGCGGCTGCCGATGCTCTTCTGCGGCTTGTTGGCAGCCGGCGGGTTGAGTGCAGCCTGCAGCGCCTCGTTGAGCGCACTCACGCCGACCACGCCCCGGTGCATGGGGCTGAGCAGTTGGATCTCCTCCGGCGGGATGGCAAAACGCCGCGGGATGCGCTCGGTGACCAGCTCGATGCAAAGCTGCGCCGCACGTTCGGCGTCGTCTGTCGTGAAGACGAAAAAATCCTCGGCCTGCTTGTTGTCCAACAGCGGCATCTCGCCCGCGTTGATGCGGTGCGCGTTGGTGATGATGAACGAGCCGGCTTCCTGGCGAAAGATGGTGCGCAGGCGGATGACCGCGGCCGCAGCACCTAGGCCGCGGTGCGGCTCGTTCGCGTCGTCGCCCTCGATGGCTGCAATCACGTCGCGCAGCACGCTGCCCGGCCCGACGCTCGGCAACTGATCCACGTCGCCCACCAGCAGCAAATGCATCCCCGGCGCCACCGCCTTGAGCAGGCTGTTCATCAGCACCGTGTCCAACATCGACGCCTCGTCCACGATCAGCAGGTCACCCTCCAGCGGATTCTCCTCGTTGCGCTGAAAGGTCATGCCGGCGGCCGGCTTGAACTCCAGCAGGCGGTGGATGGTCTTGGCCTCGTGGCCGGTGGTCTCGCTGAGGCGCTTGGCCGCGCGGCCGGTGGGCGCGGCCAGCACGGCGCGGCGGTCCATCTGCTGGCAGAGTTGCAGGATCGTGCGCACCGTGGTGGTCTTGCCGGTGCCCGGCCCGCCGGTCAGGACAGTCAACCGCCGTGTGAGCGCGGTGCGCACCGCGGTCTGCTGCTGCGGCGCCAACTGGAGCGCGCTGCGCTGCTCGAATGCAGCTAGCGCCTGCGTCCAGGCGGCATCGTTCCACGCGGCAAAGGGCGCCAGCCGGCTCGTCCCGGCGGCGGTCAGTTGGCGCAGCCGGTTGGCCACGCCGACTTCGCTGTAGTAGAGCGGCGCCAGATAGATCGCATCTTCCTCGGCCAGCACACGCTGCGCCTGCTCCACAGTGGTGACTGCATACAACTGCCCCTGTTCGGCCAGCAGCCGCGGCGTGCCGTCGCTGGGAGGCGCGGCCAGCGGCGGCTCCAGCGCATCGGCGCCGGCCGCGGGCGCAACCTTCACCTGTCCTTCGCTCCACATGCGCGCCACACCAATGGCGGCCTGTTCGCGGCCCACGTCGAGCAGTTTCGCCGTCAATGTCAGCAATTCGGGTGTAGGCAGGTAGAGATGGCCATCCTCGCTGGCCTCGTTGAGCGCATAGGCGACGCCCGCGGCGATGCGCTGCGGCGCGTCGGGCGGCAGCCCCATCGACCGGGCGATCTTGTCCGCGGTCAGGAAGCCGATGCCGAAGATGTCGCGCGCCAGCCGGTAGGGGTCGTTGCGCACGACGCCGATGGCGTTGTCGCCGTATTCCTTGTAGATTTTGGTCGCCAACCCGGTGGTGACGCCGTGGCTCTGCAAGAAGAGCATCACCTCTTTGATGGCGCGTTGTTCGGTCCACGCCTGGGTGATCACCTGCACGCGCTTGGGGCCGACGCCGGGCACCTCGATCAGCCGCGCCGGCGTGCGGTCGATCACGTCGAGGGTGGCGGCGTCGAAGTGCTTGACGATGCGCCGCGCCGTCACCGGGCCGACGCCGCGGATCAGCCCGCTGCCCAGGTACTTCTCCATGCCGGCGACGGTGGCCGGCAGCACGGCGCGCATCGTCTCCACGGTGAACTGCTTGCCATACTCAGCGTGGAGCGTCCAACGTCCGGTGAGTTCGACGCTTTCGCCCACGACGACGCCCAGCATGTTGCCGACGATGGCCACCTCGCGGTCGGCGCCAAACAGCGCGCCGCTGCGTTCGGGCATCAGCTTTGCAACCGTGTAGCCGTTTTCTTCGTTGTGATAGGTGATGCGTTCGATCACGCCACGCAGGACGTCCATGATCAGCGGTTCTCCGGGCGCCCGCCGCAATCGGTGCGATCTTTGGCGGATGCAGTCATATCTGAACAAAACCTTACCAAAGAAATGTATCTGGGATTTGTTTGATTTCAAAACGAGTGCTATACTGACTCGAACTATTGTGCTGCATCATACGCCCGGTACAGCGGTGATTTGGCCATAGCCCCTCACGAGCAGGGTTCGCTTGTACGCCATTCCGGAGTTTGGCCCATCGGCCACGTAGACAGACAGGAGTACCGATGAGTATCACCAGAACACAGAAAGCCAATCTGATTGAAGAATATCGCATCAATCATACAGACACTGGCTCGCCTGAAGTGCAGGTAGCGCTGTTGACCACCCGCATCAATGCGTTGATTGATCACTTGAACAAGCACAAGCACGACGAGGGTTCGCGGCGCGGTCTGCTCAAACTCGTGGGGCAGCGCCGGCGCCATCTGGCCTATCTGAAGCGCAAGGACAGCCAGCGCTACCAGGCGTTGATTTTGCGCCTCGGGCTGCGCAAGTAAGTTAATTTGTGAGAAGAGGGGCGATTGGACGGCACGACGACAGCCATCGCCTCTTTTTCGTTTTGTAGCGGATCAGTGGCGCCGCGGGCGTCATGGGACGATTCGATCATGTAGTGACAGGCATACAGCCGGGCCGTTTCTGAGCGAAAGGCCAACCAGGCCCTCGGCGGTTCGGGGTCCGGCATTGGAGAGCGCACCCAAGCAGCATCTGTTTGGGTGTGGTCTCCAGTTCCGCACCTCGACCCTGTTTCCTCAGAAGACCATTCTGTCTGCCTGCCAACCATCAAAAAGGCAGGTGTTATGCAACTTTTTCAGGGAACCCACGTCTACAGCGTGGAAGTCGGCGGTCGCGTCCTCAGCATTGAGACGGGGCTGCTTGCGCCGCAGGCTGGCGGCGCGGTCACCATTCGGTACGGTGACACTGTCCTGTTGGCTACGGCCACCATGGGCAAGGATGTGCGGCCGGGGATCAACTTCTTCCCCATGACCGTAGAATTCGAGGAGAAGCTCTATGCGGCAGGCCGCATCCCGGGCAGCTTCTTCCGCCGCGAGGGTCGTCCCAGCGAGCAGGCGATTCTGCTTTCCCGGCTGATCGACCGCCCGCTGCGCCCGCTCTTCCCCAAGGGCATGCGCAACGAAGTGCAGGTGATCATCAGCGCGCTGGCCAGCGACGCCGAAAATCAGATGGACACACTGGCGATCATCGGCGCCTCTGCCGCGCTGGCGATCAGCGACATCCCGTGGAACGGTCCGATCGCCGGCACGGCCATCGGTTTCATCGACGGCGAGTTTGTCGTCAATCCCACGGCTGCGCAGATGGTGAACAGTAGCCTCAGCTTGATGGCGGCCGGCACGGCGGACAACATCCTCATGGTCGAAGCCGGCGCCAACGAGCTGCCGGAAGACCTGATGCTCGACGCGCTGAATCTCGCGCACTCGGTCAACCAGACTGTGATTGCGATCATCGAACAGATGCGCGCCGACCTGGGCAAGGAAAAGAGCACGGTGCGCCTGTTCTTGCCGCCCGAGGAGATCAAGGCTGAGGTGGACGCCCTGGCCGCGGCGCGCGTCGAGGCGCTGCTGGAAAGCGGTCTCGGCAAGGTTCCGCTGAACAACGGTCTCGACGAAGTGCGCAGCGACGTGGTCGCGGCCTTTGCCGAACGCGTCGCCGCCGGTGAGGTGGCTGCGCTCGATGTCGATGACGCCTTCGAGGCCACGGTCAAGAAGATGACGCGCCAGCGCATTCTCAAGACCGGGCTGCGCCCCGATGGTCGCGACACGACGACGATCCGGCCGATCAGCATCCAGGTAGGCGCTATCCCGCGCGTCCACGGCTCCGGCCTCTTCATGCGTGGGGAAACCCACGTGCTCACCATCGCCACGCTGGGCACGCCCGGCGACGCACAGCGCCTCGACACGCTGCTGCCCGGCGAAGAGAAGCGCTACATGCACCACTACAACATGCCGCCCTTCTCCACCGGCGAGGCCACTCCGCTGCGCGGCCCCAAGCGCCGCGAGATCGGCCACGGCGCGCTGGCCGAGCGTGCGTTGGTGCCGGTGATCCCGGAAGATTACCCGTACACGCTGCGCCTGGTTTCTGAGGCGCTGAGCAGTAACGGCTCCACGAGCATGGCCTCGGTCTGCGGCAGCACGCTGGCGTTGATGGACGCCGGTGTGCCGATCACGGCGCCGGTGGCCGGCATCGCCATGGGGCTGGTGCAGGATCAGGAGACGGGCGAGTACCAGGTGTTGAGCGACATCCAGGGCATGGAAGACGCGCTGGGTGACATGGACTTCAAGGTCGCCGGCACCGAGCACGGCATCACCGCCTTGCAGATGGACCTGAAGATCAAGGGTCTCGACTTTGCGATTCTGCGCCGCGCGCTGGAACAGGCGCGCACGGGCCGCGCTCACATCCTGGGCAAGATGCTCGAAGTGCTGCCGACCTATCGCTCCAACCTCAGCCCGTTTGCCCCGCGCATCTTGACGATTCACATCGACCCGGACAAGATTGGCAAGCTGATCGGCCCCGGCGGCAAGACCGTGCGCGGTCTGCAGGAGAACTTCACCGTCAAGATCGACATCGAAGAAGACGGCACGGTCTACATCTCCGGCGAAGGCGTGGCGGCCGAGAAGGCTTACGCCGAAGTGCAGCGCATGACGGAAGATATCGTCATCGGCAAGATCTACACCGGCGTCGTGGTGCGCGTCGAGCCGTATGGCGCGTTCCTCAACATCGCTCCGGGCGTCGACGGCATGGTGCACATCAGCCAGCTCGCCGACTACCGCGTGGACAAGGTCGAGGACATCGCCAAACTGGGCGACGAACTCACCGCGATGGTGGTGGACGTGGAAAATGGCAAGGTGCGCATGAGCCGCCAGGCCGTGCTCGAAGGCTGGTCGGTGGAAGAGGCGCAATCGCGCGACCGCGGCAGCCGCGGCGGTGGCGGCGGCGGTCGCCCCGGCGGCGATCGTGGCGGGCGTGACAGCCGTGGCGGCGACCGCCGCGGTGGCGACCGCCGCGATGATCGTCGTGGCCCGCGGCGGTAGGAGCCGGCGCGCTGGCGCCCACACAACACAAGAAAACCCGCACCGAAACCGGTGCGGGTTTTTGATTGGCCCACGAAAATTGATTTCGATTACATATCGTTTGGTGAAAATTTGCCTTGTAGACCCCCTTGTTTCGGTTTGTATTTTGTGGTAAAGTCGTTCCGAAAGCAACGTCATCTGATTCCCGAGGAGTCCCGACCCATGATGAACCACATGCTGCGCCAGATTATCGATAAACACCTTGAACGCGAGGATCGACGGCAGTCCTATCTGGCCAAGCGGCTGGGGCGATCCCCAGAGCAGCTTGGGCGTTGGATCAACGGGTACAACCAGATTCCCTATCATGTGGTCAGGGAGATTACACAGATCTTCCGCATGACGCCGGCTGACCAGGTGGAGTTCTATGCTGCGGCGGGGTATCCGCTCCCCACCTGGGCGCAGGAATGGGGCGAGCGTGAGGAGGCGGCTCACGGCGCCCGTCCGCAGCCGGTGGATGAGGCGCCGGCCGTGCGGCGGCTGCCCTCTGACCAACACTACGCCGAGTATTTGGAACAGCGGCTGCGCACGGCGCGGCACTCGATCGAAGAACGCCGCGTCGGAACCGACGACGGGTGCATCACGCCTGAAGAGGCGCAAACCTATCAAGACTTTGCCCAGACCATCTTGGAGCTATGCCGGCGTCGAGTGGTCTATCGCGGGTTGACCATGACCAATGACCACCTGCTCCGTCAAACTGCCACCGTGGCGCATCGCGACAAGCTGCGCACCTACAACGTGCGCACCCTGGCGCCGGCGGTGCGCCAACGGCTGCCCATGCTGGACTTTATCATCATCGATGGCAAGGAAGCGCTCTTTTCCTTCCACAACCATTCTTCGCTGCCCGCCGACCGCGAGATGCGGCTGGCCATTCGCCACCCCGACATCGTGACCATGTTCCGCACCTACTTTGAAGCCGTGTGGGCGACGGCGCACGTCATCAAAGAGGGCGACGAACTGGCGCGCTGGCCCAGTGACCCGATTGGCCGGCGGCGCACAATGCGCGCCGCGGCCGACTGAAACTTGGATGCCCCCCGCCAACTATGCTGACGCCGTCCACTGCCTCACGCCACATACACCCGGGGCACGCGCCCCAGGATGCGGCTTACCACGTCGTAGTTATTGGTGCCCACGCGCCGGCTGACTTCCTCCGCAGAGAGTTGAGCGTCGCCTTGCCGGCCGATCAGCACCACTTCCTCACCCTGGCGCACCGGCCCCGTCGCCTGTTCGACAGCGCTCACGTCGATCACTGTCTGGTCCATGCAGACGCGGCCCAGGATCGGCGCAGCCTGCCCGCGCACGAGCACGCTGCCCCAGGTGTACGGTCGCCGTGGGAAGCCGTCGGCATACCCCACCGGGATGACTGCGGTGCGCAGGGGCCGTGGCGCAACGAACTCGCGGCCATAGCTCACCGCGTCGCCGGGCGCCAGGTCGGTCACCTGCGTCACGATCGCCTTCCAACTGAGCGCCGGTGCAAAACCAGCCGGCAGCCGGCACTCGTCCATGTCGGGGTCCAGGCCATAGAGCGCGATGCCGCTGCGCACCATGTCCAGGTGTGTCTGGGGCATGGTCAACAGGGCGGCCGAGTTGGCGGCGTGGGCAATGGCAGGGCGCAGCCCGGCTTCGGTCAGGTCAGCCAGCAGCGCACTGAACGCGGCAAACTGCGCCGCAGCATGGCGCTTGTCCAGCTCGTCAGAGGTGGCAAAGTGGGTGAAGATGCCCTCCACCTCCAGCCCATCCAGCGTGCGCAGATGCGCCAACAGACCGGGGATGGCCTCGGGGCGTTGGCCGAGCCGGTTCATGCCGGTGTTGACTTTGACGTGAACAGGCAGGCGGCGTCCCTGGCTGCTGGCGACAGCGTGGAGCGCCGTAGCCGTTTCGCCGTCGATCACCGTCAGCGTGACATCATGGGCGAGCGCCAATGCAGCCTGCTGCGGCGGCGTGTAGCCCAACACCAGGATCGGTTGGGTGAGAGCGGCCGCGCGCAGTTCGATGGCCTCGCCCAGCGTAGCGACGGCAAAGCGCGCGGCGCCGGCCTGGGCGAGGATACGCGCCACTGCCGCAGCGCCGTGGCCATAGGCGTTGGCCTTGATCACCGCCATCACCGGCCGCTCCGGCCCGGCGATTGTTTGCACGGCGCGCAGGTTGTTGACCAGGGCGCCGGCGCTGACCTCGATCCAGGTTGTACGCGGTGCGGAAAAAGGGAAATTTGTCATGGTTGCCAGTGTACGCAAGGGCGATGGACGGCGTCAAAGATCGCGGGCGTTGGGCAGCCGATCTGCGTTGTGCGGAGATGGAAAAGACCAAGAACAAATGTTCGTTCCGGTGTATTCCATTTTGACATTTCGTCAGGTTCGCGGTACACTTCTTCCATCCGTAACAGGTTGTCGTTACGAACAAGCAGCGTCAGGCCCCCAAGACAATAAGGAGAATGAAGACCATGTATCAACAGATTACGCTCATCGGCAACCTTGGCAACGATCCAGAAATGCGCTACACGCCCAGCGGCGTACCGGTGACAACTTTCAATGTTGCCGTCAACCGTCGGTGGACGAGCCAGGACGGACAACAGCAAGACAAGACGATCTGGTTTCGCGTCACCGCCTGGCGGAAGACTGCGGAACTGGCCAGTCAGTATCTCACCAAGGGGCGTCAGGTGCTCGTGGTGGGTGAAGTCGAGGAGGCGCGCGCCTACATCGACCGCGACGGCAACCCGCGCGGTTCGCTGGAAGTGACGGCCAACAACATCAAGTTCATCGGCGGTCGCGGGGACAGCGCCATGCCGGCTTCCGCACCGGCGGGCGGCCAGGCGGAGCACGCCGAGGCCAGTGACGAGGACATCCCCTTCTAGGGTTGCGATCCCCATGCAGTGCGCCACCGCCCAGGTTGGCGCGCTGTAGTGATTGTCACAACAACTGATTGAACCATATCGGCAACGCGACCCCGACGGCCTGACGAAAATGACACCCACCTGTGAGCAGGTGGGTGTTGTTTGTCGGTGGCGGATTAGCTGGCGCGGGTCGCGACGTCATCACACTGCCGTCGGGTCTACTCTGCAAAGGCAGCGCTGATCTGCGCCAGGTTGTGCCGCATCATGGCGAGGTAGGTCGGCGCTGGCCCCGCGGCGTCGCTGAGCGAATCCGTGTAGATGGCCACCACACGCGCGCCTGTGTCTTGGGCGAGCTGCTGCGCCGTGGCCGGGTTGACCGTGTTGCCGACCAGGATCACGCTGACGTCTTCGGCCTGGATCTGGTCGTGCAGCGCGGCCATCTCCTGCGCTGAGGGCGCCGCCATCGTACTCAGTGACGGGATCACCGCGCCCACGACGGTGAAGCCATAGGCGTCGGCCAGGTAACCCAGGTTGTCATGGTCGGTGACGAGCTTGCGTTGCGGCGCAGGAATGGCGGCAAACTGAGCGCGCATCTCGCCGTCCAACTGCTCCAGTTCCGCCACATAGGCGTCAGCCGCAGCGCGATACGCCGCAGCGTTGGCAGGGTCCAGCGTCTCAAGCGCGTGCGCGATGTTCTCGCTCCAGACCATCACGTTGACCGGGTTCATCCACGTGTGCGGATCGCCCTCCTCATGGTCATGGGCGCCGTCCGCGCCGTCGCCTTCGTCGTCATGCTCGTCCGCATGGCTCTCTGCGCCGAAGAGGCGCGTCGTCACGCCGGCATTGACGCTGACCACGGGCGTGGGCGCGTCGAGGTTCTCCAACACGGGCGCCATCGCCTCTTCCAGGTGCAGCCCGTTGACGAAGATCACCTGAGCGCCGTTGAGCTGGCGCAGGTCGTCGGGCGTGGCCTGATAGCTGTGAGGGTCGGCGCCGGGCGGCAGCAACGCCGTCAGCTCGACCCGGTCGCCCCCGATCTGGCGCACCACATCGACCACGATGTTGGTGGTGGCGGCAACGCGCAGCTTCGCGCCGGGCGCCAGTTCGACTGCGGACAGCGGCGGCGCGCTTTCGACATTGTGTTCGGCGCCAGACGCTGCGTCCGCGTGGGGTGTTGGGGTGGCGGCAGCGCCGCACGCCGCTAGCAGCAAGCTCGCGACAAGCAAAATCACGAGCACAGATTGAGCTTTCATGGGTTATCGACCTTTCGGGCAACGTTCGCCTGTCTTGCGTCACCTGCATCGATCAATTGAGACAAATTCTCAATTGATTAGGCGAACTATACTGACAGTGTGAACGGCTGTCAATTCTCTGTGTCAGTTGGCGGCGATTTCGGGCTGAGTTTGGCGACAGCGGGCGCAGTAGCCGTAGAACTCCAGAAGGTGACTGCGGATCTGAAACCCAAAGCGCGCTTCCAACTCGCGCTCCATCGAGTCGGCCACACATTGGTCGAAGTCAGTCACAGCGCCGCAAAGCGAACAGACGAGGTGGTGGTGGCCGCCCTCGGCGCGGATGTAGGTGGGGCCGTGCTCGCCCACGTAAATCGGCCGGACGATGCCCAGGGTTGTGAGCAGTTCCAGCGTGCGATAGACCGTGGCGCGTCCGGTATGCGGGTAGATCGCCTGGGCCTGCTGCAAGATCTCATTGGGGTCGAGATGTTCGCCCTCGCGCAGCACGACCTCGATCACCGCGCGGCGCGGCGGTGTGATCTTATAGCCGGCGTTGCGCAGACGAAGCACCAATTCTCGCTCAAGCATGGTTCAATGATACCACGAGCGGGCAGCGATGCAGATGGCGCACAGCGGCTGGATGATGATTCATTCCCCGCCGCCGGGTCAAATTGCCCCACTGACCGAAGCTGTGTAAGATCGATGGATGCGAGACAACGTGGGTAAGCACGTCGGGTGGGCTAAAGGAATCACGGCGGCAGCCGGGTTTGTCCTGTTGGTTGCCGGCTGCACGGCCGTTGGCGCGGCGCCGCGTGCCAGCGCGCTGCCCTCCGCAACGCCCAGTGGGGTCGTGTTGCCCACATCGACGCCGCGCAGCCAGTTCGCCGGGCAGCAGGGAGAGGTCGTGACCGAGCGCGCCGTGACAACGCCGACGTTGCGCCTTGCGCCGACGCAGACAGCAGGCGCGCGTTTGCTGCTGCCGACGACCACGCCGCGACCGCTGCTGCCAACGCCTTCGCCGGCGCCCTCGCCTGCCGTGGCTGCCACAGCAACCCTGGCGCCCACGCCCGACGGGACGACGCGCACCGTGCGTGTGCCGATCTTGATGTACCATTATCTCAGCACGCCGCCGGCCGACGCCGACATCTACCGCCAGGATCTGTCGGTGCCGCCGGAACGCTTCGCCGCACATCTCGACCGAATGCTTGCCGACGGCTACACCACCATCAGTCTCTATGACTTGCAGGCGCATCTGATGCAGGGCGCGCCGCTGCCGGAAAAGCCGGTCGTCATCACCTTCGACGACGGCTATCGCGACAACTATGAAAACGCTTTCCCGCTGCTGCGCGAACGGGGCATGACGGCCACCTTTTTCGTGGTGACCGATTTCATCGACGAGGAACGCCCGGCCTATCTGACCTGGGACATGGTGCGTGAGATGCACGCAGGCGGCATGTTCATCGAGTCGCACGGGCGCAACCATGCCAGTTTGAAGGGGCGTGACGCGGATTTCCTGGTCTGGCAGGCGTTGGGAAGCCTGGAGACCATCGAGCATGAACTCGGCGTGCGCCCGCGCTTCATCTCCTATCCCGCAGGCGAATTCGACCAGCACACCATCGACATCTTCCAAAGCGCCAACTACTGGGCTGGTGCGACCACAGTGCAGGGGGCAACGCACAGCAGTGCCGATCCTTTCCGCCTGACGCGTGTGCGGGTGCGCAACACGACGACGCCGGATGAATTGAGCAGGTTGTTGGCGTTGGAGTGGTAGAGATTGGAGATTGGAGATTAGAGATTAGGAGATTAGAGATTAGGAGATTGTGCGATTATGCGATTGACACCTTCAATCTCCCAATCTCCCAATCTCTAATCTCCCAATCTCCAATACCTCAATCACTATTGATCACCGGCAGCAGGGACCGGAACGAGCTTTGGTACTGGAGGTGGATATCCAGGTAATCGCCGCTCCAGCCACCGGTGAGGTGAATGAGGCCGTCGGTGGCGGCGGCGCCCATGTTGCGCCATTCTCCCAGCACCGGCGATGGGAAGTTGCTCCACGTGTCCG
>JAPKMV010000189.1 GCA_026645635.1 Caldilineaceae bacterium | reverse complement strand
AAATTCGCATCACGATCACAACTTGGTGCCGACGTGGATCGCCACCGTGCCAAACATCTTCTCCACGAAGAAGACGTGGTGCAGGCCAGCCTGTTCCATGATGCGCATCAGTTCCAGCGGTTCGGGGAAGTCCACGGTGCTGTGGGGCAGGTAGGCGTAGGCCTGGCGGTCGCCGGCCACCAGCCCGCCGATCAGCGGGACGATGCGGAAGAAGTAGAGCCGGAAGAGCGGCGTCAGCAGGGCGTTGGTGGGCGGCGTCGTCTCCAGGCAGGCCACGCGCCCGCCCGGTTTGGTGATGCGCGCCATCTCGCGGAAGGCGGCCACCCGATCGACCACATTGCGCACCATGAAGCCGCTCACCACCGCGTCGAAGGTGTTGTCGGCGAAGGGCAGCGCAAAGGTGTCCGCCTGGACAAAGGGCAGGAACAGCCCCGCCTCCTTGCCCACGCCCGCGGCCATCATCTCATAGGTGAAGTCGGAGCCGACCGCCTGCACGCTGGGGTTGCGGCGCAGCTCGGTGTAGGCGATGTCGCCCGTGCCGGAGCCGACATCGAGCAGGCGGCCGTGAGGCGGTGTGGCGGCCAGGCGCAGCAACTCGCGGCGCCAGCTTTGGTCCTGGCCGAAGGTCATCAGCCGGTTCATCAGGTCATACGTCGGCGCAATGCGCGCAAACATCCGGTTCACAAAAACCGGCTTCTCCGCAAGGTCCGGCAGGATGGAGGAGGGTTTGGTGGTGGTCATGGTTGGTTGTCCAGGTAGAGATTGGAGATTGGAGATTGGAGATTGAGAGATTAGGAGATTAGGAGATTAAGAGATTAGGAGATTGTTCGCAGGCGGAACCAATCTCTTAATCTCCTAATCTCCAATCTCTCTTCCTCCTACGGCCATATCTTCGCGATCTGCTCCGCCAGCACGATGGCGTTCATTTCGCCCATCCAGACGGAGCGAATCACGCCGTCCGCATCGATGAAGTAGGTGGTCGGCAGCCCCTTGACGTTGTAGTCGTTGCCCACATCGCCGCGGCCGTCCATGGGAATCGTGAAGGTGACGGGCATGTCGGCCAGGTAACGCTCCACCGCTTCGACCGTCTCGCCTTGATCGACGCCTGCAAAAACCACGGCGTCCTTGTACTGTTCGGCGGCGCGCTGCAAGGCCGGCAGTTCCCGCTGGCAGGGAATGCACCAGGTCGCCCAGAAGTTGAGCACCACTGGCTTGCCCCGCTGCTCACTCAGTGTGAACTCGCCGCCGTCCAGCGTGGGCAGCGTGAAGTCGGGCGCGGGCAGGCCGACGCCGGCGCCGCTGGCCGTCGTCGCAGCAGCAGTGAGCGGCGGGCGCGTCCACCAGAGCCAGGCGCTGCCCAGCACCAGCACCGCCAGCGTCACCGCAAGCCAGCGTCTCATCAGGCCCAATCCGAATGGAACGCGCCCGGCATGTCCACCCGCTCGTAGGTGTGCGCGCCAAAATAGTCGCGCTGCGCCTGGATCAGGTTGGCGGGCAGCCGGGCGCTGCGGTAGCTGTCATAGTAGGCCAGGCTGACGCTGAAGGCCGGCGCCGGGATGCCAAGCTGCACGGCAGTCTGCACCACATAGCGCCAGGCCGGCAGCCGCTCGCTCACCGCCTGGGCAAAGTCCGGGTCGAGGAGCAGGTTGGGCAGCGCGGCGTCGCGCTGGAACGCGGCGGTGATGCGGTTGAGGAAGCGGGCGCGAATGATGCACCCCGCGCGCCAGATCGCAGCCACTTCGCCCAGGTTGAGATCATAGCCGTACTCCTGGCTGGCGATGCGCAGCATGGCCATGCCCTGGGCGTAGGCGCTGATCTTGCTGGCGTAGAGCGCCTGGCGCACGCTGTCGATCAATTGCTGGCGGTCGCCGCTGAAGCGCGCCTCCGGCCCGGGCAGCACGGCAGCCGCGGCCACGCGTTCCTGCTTCATGCCGGACATGATGCGCGCCACCACCGCGCTGTTGATGGTCGGAATCGGCGCGGCGATGTTGAACGAATCCTGGCTGGTCCACTTGCCCGTGCCCTTCTGCTGCGCGGTGTCGAGCACCAGGTCGACCAGCGGCTTGCCGGTCAGGTCGTCGATGCGGCGGAAGATCTGCGCGGTGATCTCGATCAGATAGCTGTCCAACTCGCCCTGATTCCACTCGGTGAAGATGGCGGCCAGCTCGCTTGCCGTCAGCCCCAGCGCGCCGTGGAGGATGCTGTACGCCTCGGCGATCAACTGCATGTCGCCGTACTCGATGCCGTTGTGCACCATCTTGACATAGTGGCCCGCCGAGCGCGGCCCCAGGTAGACGACGCAGGGCTTGCCGTCCTCCGGCGCTTTGGCCGCGATGGCCTGGAGCATCGGCGCGACCAGGTTCCACGCTTCGGGCGAGCCGCCGGGCATGATGCTCGGCCCCCACAGCGCGCCTTCTTCGCCGCCGCTCACGCCCACGCCCATGAACTGCAAGCCGCGCGCCGGCAGGTCGCGGCTGCGCCGTTCGGTGTCAGGGAAGTGGCTGTTGCCGCCGTCCATGATCAGGTCGCCCGGTTCCAGCAGCGGCGCCAGTTGCTCGATCACCGCGTCCACCGGGCTGCCCGCCTTGACCATGATCAGGATGCGCCGCGGCCGCGCCAGGCTGGCCACGAACTCTTCCACCGTGCGCGTTGCCACCAGGCGTTTGCCCGGATGCGCAGCGACGAAATCATCCGTCACCGCGGTGGTCCGGTTGAAGACCGCCACCGTGTAGCCGTTGCGCTCCAGGTTGAGCACCAGGTTCTGGCCCATCACCGCCAGGCCGATCAAACCGATCTCTGCTTGTGTCATTTCGTTCTCCCTGTTTCCTTCTCTGTCGTCATCGCCATGCAGTATAGCATGTTTGCCGTCCGTCCATGTGTGAGAAGCTGCCCTGTTTTTCGACGCCAGCCCCATGAAGCTGTTTGTGAAGATCCCTTTGACGCAGAGACGCGGAGACGCAGAGGCCCGCAGCGGAAAACCAGAGGAGTTGGACAGGTATGTTCTCTGCGTTTCTCTGCATCTTTGCGTCTCTGCGTTGAAGTTGGTGGCTATACAAACAGTCTCTCAGCGGCGCGGGCGCGGTGTGAGCACCGGGCGCAGATTCAAACGCGGGGGTGCGGGCGGTTTTGCGACATCCGTCCCGCGGCGCTCGTAGAGCCGTCCGTCGGCGATGCGGCTGACCAGATGCGGCAGACCCCAGCCCGCGCCGCCCTCCTCCAACTGCACGGCACGCCGCGCCTCGGCCACCGCCCGGTCGATGGGGTGAAAGTCGGCCAGCATCGCGTAGAACTGGTGCACGAAGGCCAGCGAAGGCCGGTCGAGCAGCTTGCTCGGCTGGAAGACCGCCGCGGGTGCACCCCGCTGCACCAGATGCTCGGCCACCCGCGCGCCGGGGTCGATGCCCGGCACCCGCGCCGCGTTGCGCGAACTGATGAGCGCCACGCGCAGCGCATAGTGATCGGCGATCAGCGCGCCCAGATGCTGCCCGCTGACCAGGCGCCCGCGCTCGTTCTCATCCTCGAAGACCAGCACACTCTCGCGGGTTTGCAAATCCTGAATGGCAAAGCCGATAAAGTGGAGCACATGGAATTCCTGCTGGCGCAGGCGGCGCTGCAAGTCCAGCAGCGTGGGCCGCGGCAACTTCTCGAAGATGATGCGGCGGTCGGCGGCCAGGTAATCCACCGTGTCCACCAGGTCGCGCCACTCCCGGCTGATCGGCAGCGGCGGGTAGCCGGAGGGGCCGGACATGACCACCAGCACGCGCAGCGGCGGCGTCACCGGCAGGGGCAGCATCTGGTGGGCGCGTCCGGTGTAGCGCGCCAGCGGCGTGTGCGCGGAGAGGGCAATGAACTCGTCGCGCGTCGGGTCGTAGAGGTACTCCCACGGGATCGCCTGGATGCCGGGATCGTCGCCCAGACGCAGGCGCAGATGCAGCGTTGCCCGCTCCTGGTAGGCCATGCGCCAACTTTCCTGCCAGCACGCGCCGATCTCCCCGTGAAAGAGCGCATCGAAGAGGCGGCCGCCCAGTTCGCGCGCGACGGCAAACTGCGCTGCGCGCCGGGTTTCGTCCTCGCCTGGGTCTTGCAGCAACTGCTGGATCATGCGGTGCTGCTCGCGCGGGGCGAAGGGCAGCGCAAAGGCCGCGGCGGCGGTCCCGGCCGGCGCCGTCAGCACCGTGGTGCGGTAGCCGTCTTCAGTCAACTCCAGTTGCAGATCGAAGCCCCAGTCGCTTGCCATAAGAGTTCGATTGTAGCGCGCCCTCAGCCCCAGGCCAAACGTCTATGTACGTGGCAATCTATGTACGTTGGCAAAAAATCCGTATGTGGCGATA
The DNA here is from genome assembly GCA_026645635.1 of Caldilineaceae bacterium. Taxonomy (GTDB): domain Bacteria; phylum Chloroflexota; class Anaerolineae; order Caldilineales; family Caldilineaceae; genus Fredericiella. The sequence continues at coordinate 2,309 of JAPKMV010000189.1, read as the reverse complement.
ATACAGCAGCACTTTCTGTCACGTAGGTGAATCGTGCCTGCGTCCGTCAATTCACAACCCGGGAATAAACATCGATGAACGTTTTGATCACCGGCGGCGCCGGCTTTATCGGCACGCATCTCAGCCGCCTCCTGCTGGAGCGGGGCGACCATGTCGCCGTGCTCGACAACCTGAGCACCGGCAGCCTCGAAAACATCCAGGCGCTGGCAGGACATCCGAGCTACAGCTTTGCCATCGACGACATCGCCAACGCGTTGGTGCTGGATCGGCTGGCGAGCCAGGCCGACGCCATCGTTCATCTCGCTGCGGCCGTCGGCGTGCAACTGGTGGTGGAGCGCCCCACGGAGACCATCGAGACCAACGTGCTCGGCACCCATGCGGTACTGGCCGCGGCGCGACGCTATCGCTGCCGCACGATCCTGGCGAGCACCAGCGAGGTCTACGGCAAAGGGGTGCGTGTACCGTTCCGCGAGGATGACGACCTGCTCCTCGGCTCCACCAGCCGCAGCCGCTGGAGCTACGCGGCGAGCAAGATGTTGGACGAGTTTCTCGGCCTGGCTGCGCACCGCCAGTATGGCCTGCCGGTGACGGTGGTGCGCTTCTTCAACACCGTCGGGCCGGGGCAGACCGGGCGCTACGGCATGGTGGTGCCCCGCTTTGTGCGCTCGGCGCTGCTCGGCCAGCCGGTGACGATCTACGGCGACGGGCAGCAGACGCGCTGCTTCTGCCACGTGCAAGACACGGTGCGGGCGTTGGTGGCGCTGCTCGACCACGGGGCGGAAACGTCGGGCGAAATCTACAACATCGGCGCCAGCGATGAAATCACCATCGAGCATTTGGCGCAAACGGTGATTGAACGCACTGAAAGCAGCGCCCCAATTGCGTACATTCCTTACAGCGAAGCATACGCGCCGGGCTTCGAGGACATGCGGCGTCGCGTACCCGACACTACCAAAGCATACCAGGCGATCCATTGGCGGGCTGAGCGCACCCTGGCGCAGATTCTGGACGATGTGATCGCATATGAACGCGCAAGACTGTGAAGTTGTCTACCGCCATATTGGGAAAGGGATCGACCATGACTAGATTATTCCGTTATCTTGCTGCGGCAGGGTTGAGCGCATTGCTGTTGCTGCCCGGCGCGGCGCTCCTGGCGCAAGATCAACCGCCACCCGCGGCCATCGAAGACGATGAAGGGGGGCCGGTGGTGATCGACGGTGTGATGAACTACACCAACCCGCTGCTGACCCTGGGCGTCGCCCAACCGCTGATCGTGTTGGAAGATCAGGCCGGCTTTATCGACCGCGACCGCGGCTTTCTCTTCCCGCGCGAATCGCAGGTGCTCGGCGTCATCGAAGGCGACTTCTTCGACCCGCCCTTCGACTGGTCGCTCAGCCTGCCCATCGAACCGCAGGGCACGCTGCGCGACGTCGACCAGGACGGCGTGGAAGATCCCGGCGTGATGACCTTCGCCGTGGCCTACTGGAGCAACATTTTCGGCGATCCCTTCCTGGAAAAGCGGGATCAGGGCGGCGGCGGCTGGTCGACGGCCTTCGCCACCACCCGCGTCGACACCACGGGCAGCGGCAACAACGAGGTGATCGGTGGCCAGTATGTTGTGTGGGCGCCGGACGACCAGCAGGGCTTTCCCAGCGGCTTTGGCGAAGATGGCCTGCTCTTCACCGCCGACGACCCCATCGTGACCTTGCCCGCGGGCTACACGATCGTGAACATGGACACCGATCCCTTCACCTTCAGCCGCCCCGCGCGCCCGGAAATGGAACTCTACGAGCCGGACACCTTCGCCCTGGATGATTTCTCCGACCTCGATTATGTCGCAGGCTTCGACGCCATGCTCGACAAGATGAGCAAGGAATACGCCTTCACCGAGTACAAGGGCATCGACTGGGAAGCGATCCGCGCAGAATTCCGCCCGCGCTTCGAGGAAGCAGAAGCCAACAGCGATCCCCAGGCGTATCGGCTGGCGCTGCGCGATTTCGTGCGCATGATCCCTGACGGCCATGTGGGCGGCAACTTTATGAGCGAAGGCTTCCGCGAGGCCACCTCCGGCGGTCTTGGCATCGCCATCCGTGAGTTGGACGATGGCAGCATCATCGTCAACTATCTCACCGCCGGCGGGCCGGCGGACGAAGCAGGCGTCGAACTGGGCGCCACCATCCTGGAGATGAACGGGATGCCGGCGGCGGACTATGTGAGCCAGACCGAAGCTGCCTACCGCAGCCCCTTCAGCACCGAGCACGTCAAGCGCTTGCAGCAGTTGCGCTATGCCAGCCGCGCGCCGCTGGGCG
>JAPKMV010000188.1 GCA_026645635.1 Caldilineaceae bacterium | reverse complement strand
GCACGCTGAAGGCGGTGCTGGCCGGACTGGCCGTGGCAACCATCGGCTTCGGGCTGGTGATGAGCAAGCAGGTGCCCAATCCCACGCTCGGCTTCCTGCCACCTACGGCCAACGTGCTGCCCATCGGCCTGCATCTCGTCCTCGGCGGGCTGATCTTCGGCTTCGGCATGGTGGTGGCGGGCGGCTGCGTCTCGGGCAGCGTCTACCGCATGGGCGAAGGTTATGTCGCCTCGTGGGTGAGCTTCGGCGGCATCCTCCTCGGCCTGCTGCTGACGGCCTACACCTGGAACTGGTGGTGGGATGTCTCGATTGCGTCCGGCCCGCGCATCTGGCTGCCCGCGCACCTTGGCCACGGCGGTGCGATTGCGTTGACGCTGCTGGCCCTGCTGGGCGTCTACCTGCTGGTGGTCTGGTGGGAGAGCCGCAGCGGCATGGTGCTGCCGGAGGCGCGCTTCACCGGCAGCGGCGACGACAGCTTCCGCGGGCGCATCGCGGACAACCTCCGCCAGGTCTTCGTGCACGGCTGGCCGGTGATCGTCGGCGGCATCTTGCTGGGTGCGCTCAACGTGATGCTCTTCTACACCGCGCACCCGTGGGGCTTCACCGGCGAACTGTCGCGCTGGATGCTGGGGCTGAGCGGCGCGCTGGGCTTCGGCCCTGGCGCGCTGGAAGGTGCGGCCAGCCTCCCCGGCTGCACGCTGGAGGTGGGCGACGAGGGCTTCCTGCACCACATGTTCTTCCTGGTCTGGGGCATGGTGATGGGATCCTTCGTGGCCGCGCTCTTTGCCGGCGAGTTCAAGATTCGCCGCCCGCGCCAGCGCCGCCGCTATTTCCAGGCCGCGGGGGGCGGCGTGCTCATGGGCGTCGGCGCGACCCTGGCGATGGGCTGCACCATCGGCGCGTTCTTCTCGGCGATCCCGTCGCTGGCGCTCAACGGCTGGGTCTTCGCCATCTGCCTGGCCGCCGGCGCCTGGGTCGGCGCACAGTTTATTCAACGGTTCGAGTAGGACAGAAAGGAGTCACACATGTCGTTCAAACAGCTTGATGTACGGGGGGAAATCTGTCCCTACCCGATGATGAAGGCGGTGCAGGCGCTCAAGAAGCTGACGCCCGCCGATGCGGGGCTGGAGGTCATCACCGACCACGCGCCCGCGCTGGAGACAATTCCAACCCAGGCGGCCCGTCTCGGCTACAGCGCCGTGATCGTGGAGACGGGTGCGCCGGAATGGAAGATTACGTTGACGCGAAAGTCGGAATAGAACGCGGATGACGCGGATTCGGCAGATCTGCGCGGATTCGATCAGCGTCAATCCGCTCAATCCGCGTCATCCGCGTGCTATTCCGTGCCACATCGAGATGCAATCTGTACAGGTGACAACACACAAGGAGAAGATCATGCGTTTGCGAATTTCGTTTTTGACTCTGCTCGTCGCCGCCCTGGTGCTGAGCGCGTGCGCCGTTCCGACCGTGCAGGCGCCGGCATCCGCGCCCGCTGCCGCGGCAGAGGCGGCGCCCGTCACCATCGCCAACCCGGACGCGCTGGTCGATACTGCCTGGGTCGCCGCCCACCTGGATGACCCCAACGTGCGGCTGCTGGCCCTGCACGGCAAGCAGGAAGATTTCGACGCGGGCCACCTGCCCGGTGCGATCTTCGTCAACCCGGGCCAGGACCTGACCAACCCGGACGACCCGACCGAAGGGCAGATTCTGACCCAGGCGGCGCTGAGCGCGCTCTTCAGCCGCCTCGGCCTGGAGAACGACGACACCATCGTGCTCTATGACGGCAACAACAATCTGCTGGCGGCGCGGGCCTACTGGGCGCTCAAGTATTATCAGCACGCGGACGTGCGCGTCTACGACGGCGGTCTCAAGCAGTGGAGCGCCGCGGGCAATGCGCTGAGCACCGAAGCGGCCACGCCGCTGCCCGCCACCACCTATGTGGCAGGTGAGGCCGACCCCGACCTGCGCACCACGGGCGAATATGTGCTGGCGCACCTGGACGACCCGTTCACCGTTCTGTGCGACACCCGCGGGCCGGGCGAGTATGCCGGCACCGATGTGCGCGCGGCCCGCGGCGGCCACATCCCCGGCGCGATCAACGTGGACTGGGTGCAGGCCGTCGATCAGGAAACGGGCCAATTCCGCGATGTGGCCTATCTGGCCGATCTCTACGCCAGGGCCGGGTTTGCGCCCGACAAGCAGGTGATCACCTACTGCCAGACCGGCGTGCGCGGCGCCCACACCTGGTTCGTGCTCACCGAGCTGTTGGGCTACCCCAACGTGCGCAACTACGACGGTTCCTGGGCCGAGTGGGGCAACGATGCTGCCAAGCCGCTGGAGCAGTAAGGAACTGATTGTGAAGGTTCCTTTGACGCGGAGACGCGGAGATGCAGAGGCTCGCAGAGGGAAAGCGGAGGGGTTGCACAGACAGATTCTCTGCGTCTCTCGACATCTCTCCACCTCTGCGTTGAAGTGGGTGGCGGCGGGGTTGATCGTGCTAGGGCTGGCCGGCTGCGGAGGCGGCGCCAGCCCCAGCCTCGACCCGGCGCTGCGCACCGCGTTGGCGGATTTCCCCGCCGGCGTGGGGCGCGGCTATCCGGCCGCTGTGGCGGAGGGAGAGTCGGGCGGCGCCACGCCCGACTTCACCCTGGCGCTGGCCGATGGCCGCCACCTGCGGTTGAGTGATCTGCGCGGGCGCCCGGTGGTAATCAACTTCTGGGCAACCTGGTGCGGTCCCTGCCGCATCGAGATGCCGGAACTGCTGCATGCGGCGGAGGCGGACCCGGAACTGGTGCTGCTGGCGGTCAACCTCCAGGAGGAGCCGGCGGCCATCGTCCCCTTCGCCGAGGCATTGGGCATGGCCACGCCGGTGGTGATCGACGCGGACGGGGCCGTCGCCGACCACTTCGACGTGCGCGGGCTGCCCACCACCGTCTTCCTGGCGCGGGACGGCAGCATCGCCGCGACCCACGCCGGCATCCTCACGCCCGCCGCACTGGCGGAGCGATTGGGGGAGATTCGGTAGTACAGATAGACCGCGGATTTGGCGGATGAGGCGGATTTGCGCGGATAACACTAAAATCCGCGTGAATCCGCCTCATCCGCGGTCTATCGTAACCATCCAATCTGCTCCATTTGTCGGATTTCGTGCACCGCTGTCGCTCAGGTAGAATGGCCGCCATGCCAATCACCATCACGCGGGAACGCCCCGACACGAACGACGCCATTGCCTTGATCATGGAACTGGAGGCGGAGCTGGACCCGCTCTACCCCGCCGCGAGCCGCCACGGCTACAGCGTGGACAAGCTGATCGCGCAGGGCGTGGCCTTCTTCGTCGTCCGCTGCGACGGCGCACCGGCCGGCTGCGGCGGCGTGCAGCTTTTCGGCCGGGAGTACGGCGAACTCAAGCGCATGTATGTGCGCCCGCCGTGGCGCGGGCAAGGGCTGGCCAAACGGCTGCTGGAAGCGCTCGAGGAGTACGCCCGCGGCCAGCAGGTCGGCGTCCTGCGGCTGGAGACCGGTATCCACCAGGTGGCGGCGATGGGGCTGTACGAGAGGATGGGCTATCGCGCCATCCCGCCCTTCGGCGACTACTGGGACGACCCGAACAGCCGGTTTTACGAAAAACAGATCGCAACCGTTCAGTCAGTTGAAATGGAACGCGGATGACGCGGATTGAATCCGCCCAATCCGCGTCATCCGCGTTCTATTCCGAGCCACATTGCGATGCGACCTGAACAATCACGCAGATTCTCTGAAAGGCCGCGCCATGTCCAAACTCTACAATGAACTCGCCGTCTGGTGGCCGCTGCTCTCACCGGTGGAGGAGTACGCCGAGGAAGCGGCATTCTTCGCTCAGTTGCTGCTCCAGGCGGGCCTCCTGCCTGCGCCGACGCTGCTGGAACTGGGCTGCGGGGGCGGCAGCAACGCGTATTACCTGAAGCAGCACTTCGCGCATGTCACACTCACCGACCTTTCGCCGGCCATGCTGGCCGTCAGCCGTGCGCTCAACCCAACCTGTGACCACCATGAAGGCGACATGCGCACCTTGCGCCTGGGGCGCACCTTCGACGCCGTCTTTGTCCACGACGCCATCGAGTACATGACCACGGTGGATGATCTGCGCGCAGCGCTGGTCACGGCGTCCATCCACTGCAAGCCCGGCGGCTGGGCGCTCTTTGTGCCCGACTATGTGCAGGAAACATTCGAGCCAGAGACCGAGCATGGCGGCGGCGACGGCGAGGGGCGCAGTATGCGCTACCTGGAGTGGACCCACGCGCCGGCGCAGGATGCCACCCAATACACCACTGATTATGTCTACGTGATGCGCGAGAGCGACGGCGCCGTGCGCGTCGAGCACGAGCAGCACCTCTGCGGCCTCTTTGCGCGGGGAACCTGGCTGCAGTTGCTGCGCGACGCCGGCTTTGCGCCGGAGATCGTGCATGACGCGTATGAACGCGAACTGTTCCTGGCGCGCAGGGTTGCGGCGTGACACCGATGTCCACGGGCAAAATGCACGCCGGCGAACTGGAGATCACAGAACCGCTGGTGCGACGCCTCCTGGCCGCTCAGTTCCCGCAGTGGGCGCACCTGACGCTTGCGCGAGTTCCCTCTGCGGGCACGGACAACGCGCTCTTCCGGCTGGGCGATGCGATGGTGGTGCGGCTGCCGCGCATCCACTGGGCCAGCGGACAGCCGGCGAAGGAGCATACCTGGCTGCCCTACCTGGCGCCCCACCTGCCGCTCGCCATTCCGCAGCCGCTGGCCCTGGGCGAACCGACTGACACCTACCCGTGGCAGTGGGCGATCCACGGCTGGTGTGCCGGCGAGGACGCGACGCGCGCCCGTATGAGCGACCCGCGCCAGACAGCGATCGACCTGGCGCACTTTGTGGCTGCCATGCAGCAGGTCGCGGTTCCGGCAGGGCTGACACCGGAAATGCTGCCCGGGGGACGCGGGGAACCATTGGCCGCGCGGGACGCGCGGGTCCGCGCCGCCATTGCCGCGCTGCACGGGATGCTGGACACAAGGGCAGCGACCGCAGTGTGGGAAGCCGCACTCGCCGCGCCGCCGTGGTCAGGCCCGCCAGTCTGGCTCCACGGCGATTTGCAGGTGGGGAATCTGCTGGCGGTGCACGGGCGGCTCCATGCGGTCATCGACTTTGGCTGCCTGGGGTTGGGCGACCCGGCCTGCGATATCATGTCTGCGTGGCTGTATCTGGACAGCGAGACTCGGGATTTCTTCCGCGCTGTGCTCCAGGTGGACGATGCCGCGTGGTTGCGCGGGCGCGGCTGGGCGCTGTCCGTCGGGCTAATCGCCCTGCCCTATTACCAAGACACAAACCCGGTGTTGGCCGCCATTGCACTGCGCGCCATCGAGGAGACAATCGATGAACAAACCTGACACGGCTGGCCAAGTATTCACATGAAATCTGATGATCACCAAAGGAAACAACTGATTATGCTCACTGCTGGAGAAGCACTCAAACGTCTGCAAGAGGGAAATCGGCGCTTCGTCGCCAATGAATCGACCGCCACGACGCTGCTGGATCCGGCGCGGCGCGCGGCGCTCATCGCCGGTCAGGAGCCGTTCGCCATCATCCTCGGCTGTTCGGATTCGCGGGTGCCGGCGGAACTGGTGTTCGACCAGGGCCTGGGCGACCTCTTCGTGATCCGCGTGGCGGGCAACATCGTGGCGCCCTCGCAGGTGGGCAGCGTGGAGTTTGCCGCCTCGCGCTTCGGCACGCCGCTGGTCGTCGTGCTGGGCCACACCCAGTGCGGCGCGGTCATTGCCACCTACGAGGCGCTCACCAGCCAGACACAGGCTGCCACCAGCAACCTGCGCTCCATCGTCGAACGAGTGCGCCCGGCGGTTGAGACCGTGCTGGCGGCCAGCGGCGAACAGGACGCGGACGAGATCATCCACCAGGCAACCCGGGCCAATGTGCGGGCTGCGGTGGATCACCTGAAGCATGGCTCGGCGCTGCTGGAGCGGCTGGTGCAGACCGCCGGGCTGCGCATCGTCGGGGCCGAGTATTCACTGGAAACCGGCGTCGTCGAGTTCTTCGACGACTGGAGCGGCGCAGGTTGACAGATGCGGGCGGCTGAGGCCAGGAGAGCGGCATGAATAGTCAACAGGATTTTGTTACGGTCAACGGCTCGCGGCTCTATTGCGAGCGCGCAGGCGCAGGTGACGCGGTCATCTTGCTCCACGGCTTCACCCTGGACACGCGCATGTGGGATGACCAGTTCTGGCGGCTTGCCGAGCAATACCAGGTCATCCGCTACGATCTGCGCGGCTTTGGGCAGTCAGCCGTGCCGACGACCGCGGCGTATTCCCACTACGAAGATTTGCAGGGTCTGCTGGACGCACTGGGCATCGCCCACGCCCACATCGTCGGCCTCTCGAAGGGCGGCGGCGTGGCGCTGGATTTTGCCCTGGCGTTTCCGGCCTATGTGCGCAGCCTGGTGCTCATCGACAGCATTCTTGGCGGTTATGCCTGGTCGGCAGAGAGTTCGGCGCGCGATGGACAGGTCTGGCAGGCTGCGGCGACGGGCGGCATCCCCGCGGCCAAGGCGTCATGGCTGGCGCATCCGCTTTTCGTTCCGGCGCGACAGCAGCCGGCAGTGGCGGCGCAGTTGGAACGGATCATCGCCGACTACTCCGGCTGGCACTTCGTCAATGCAAACCCGGAGTACGGCCTCAAACCGCCGGCGGCGACGCGGCTGCACGAG
>JAPKMV010000187.1 GCA_026645635.1 Caldilineaceae bacterium | reverse complement strand
ACTCACCCTCTCACCCATACACTGAACTACGCCATCAGCATCTGCTCCAGCGTGTCCGCCACTTGCGCGTATTGGGGCGACTCGCCCCGGTTGAGGCGGATCTGGTTGGCGACGCGACGCACCAGCCCCGGGTTGGCTTCGGCGAGGCCGTTGGTCATGTTGTACCAGAGGCTGCACAGTTCCTGGTTTTCGTGGGTGGCGGCGCGCACGGCAATCTCCGCCGGCGTGGTGGTGTTGAGGCTGGGGTTGCCGGCGCTCAGTCCCAACTCGCGCCAGGCATTGACCCAATAGTAGGAGAGCATGGGGTTGATCAGCCCGCGCATCCGGCTCCACAGCGGGTCGTCCTCCTGCACCAGGCTGAAGAAGGCGAGATAGTAGGGGCGCGAGTGGGCGTAGTCGCGGTGAATCTGTGAGAGTTCGCCCGCCTTCACCGACGCGTAGGAAGCCATGTACCAGCGCATATCCTCCAGCGTTGCGCCTGGCTCGCCCGCCTCCACCGCATCCCACTGCAGGCGGCAGGCCATCAGGTAGCTGCGCGCCGAAGCGGCGAAATCCTGGGAGCGCTGAAGCATGGCTGTCTTGGCCAGCGACCGCGCCTTGTCGAAGCCCCGCTGCATCGCATCGGGAATCTGCACGCCCTCGATGTCGAAGATGATCGGCTGCAAGGCCGGTTCGTCGCGGAAGGGGATGCTGCTTTGGCCGGGCAGCATGAAGCGGCCGTCCACCTCGACAATTAGCCCGCGCTCAGCGAGATCCGCCAGCAGCGCGTCGATGTACTCAGTGTGTTCGGCGTCGTTGAGCAGGATCGTGGCCAATTCCGCCTTGTCGATGTCGAGACCGGCGTTGATCACCGCATAGACGAAGCCCGATTCGGCGCGCTGGACAAAGGCTGCCTCGCTGTCGATCTCCTCGTTGATCCAGACCGGCACATGCACCGAGGCCACCTGGGCATGGTAGTCGAAGGCGCGCTGGCGGAAGCCCATCTGCCAGATCTGGCGCAGGGTGGTCTTGCTGCGGATCAGCCCCTGGGCTTCGTAGCGGTCGCAGAGGGATTCGAGCAGATCATCCGTGGTGCGCGCACCCGGCTGCTCCACCAACTCGCGGTAGATGTCGCGCAGCACATCGCGACGGGTGGCAAAATCCACCGAAGTCATCTTGAGGCGGGTGAAGATCTGGTTGTACTGCTGGCGCAGCGAGGGCTTGACCGCCATGCCCTCGGCGCCGGCCGCCGTCACCGGCAGCGCGGCAGCCACCGTGGCCGTGGCGCCGTTGCTCACCGGCTGCCCTTCCCACGGGCGCTGCGCCCAGTCGCCTGTGGGCGCATAGTCGGCGGGCGCCACATAGAGTTGGAATTCCTTGACAAAGAGCGTCAGCAGGTCGCTGTTCTGCTCCAGCCAGCTTTTGAACTGGGTGAAACCATAGTTGGCTTCATTGAAGGAGCCATCCAACCCCAACATCGTCTGCTTGAGCTTGGCGGCCAGCACCGGCAGTTCGTTGCGTTGGCTGTGCTGGCGCAGCGCCTTGAGCAGCAACTGGCGGCCGGCTTCGCTGTCGCCGGCGATGGACTCGGTCAGGTGCGCGTCTTCGACCAACTCGCCCAGCGCCGCCTCGATGTAGACGAATTCGTCGCAGGCGCGCACCAGCAGCGGGTGCGTCACCTCGCGCGGGCCGATGCCCAGGGTCGATTTGCCATATTCGCGCAGCTTGACCACCAGCGGGCCAAAGTCGCTGTCGCCCGAGACGATGACGAAGGTGTCGATCTGCGGGCGCTGAATCGCCGTTTCCAGTGCATCCAGCGCCATGCGGATGTCGGCGCGGTTCTTGCCTGCGCGCACGCTGAAGATCTGGATCAGGTCCACCGTGTTGTGCATCAAGTCTTCGCGGTAGCGGGAGAAGCGGCTCCAGTCGCCGTAGGCGCGAATCAACGCGACGTTGCCCCGCGCCTGGAGATATTCGACCAGAGAGGTCAGTTCAAAGTCGAGAAATTCCTGTTCGGCCCAGAGGGCGATGTTTTCAAAGTCGATGAAGACAGCGAGTTGGTTACCCATAAGAGTCTCCTGTGCTGAAGTTTTGTTTATTGGCGTGGAATGATACCACAGGAAGGATAGACCGCGGATTTGGCGAGAGATAGACCGCGGATTTGGCGGATGCGGCGGATTTGCACGGATTAATTCAAAAATCCGCGAGAATCCGTCTAATCCGCCAAATCCGCGGTCTATTTCAGAATTCGCGGTCTATCCAATGATTCGCGCGCGTTCCTTGTACAACTGCGCGTATTCCTGGTAGTGACGCGGGCCGTGGCGGAGCCGTTCTTCCAGCGTGGGCGGCAGGGGACCTTTGGCTACCGCGGGTACGCCGGCGATCAGCGTGCGCGGCGGGAAGTGGCTCTGCTCGCGCACCACCGCGCCGGCCGCGATCAGGCAGTCGGCGCCGATGCGCGCACCGCTGAGCACCGTGGCGCGCATCCCCACCATTGTGTATTCGCCGATGTGGCAGCCCTCCAACACCGCGGCGTGACCGACGAGCACGTCATCGTCGAGCACGGTCGCGTCGTGGCCGTTGACGTGAATCACTGCGTTGTCCTGCACGCTGACCCGTGCGCCGATGGTAATCGGGCCGGCGTCGCCGCGGATCACGGCGCCGAACCAGACGCTGGAGCCGGGGCCGATGGTGACGTCGCCGATGATCACGGCGGTGGGGGCGATGTAGACGCCATCGGCGATGCGCGGGCGGATGCGGTTGAATTCGATCAGCATACGGGTCGTCCTTTACAATCTTCGTGATGATGGTTCAAGCTAGACCGCGGATGCGGCGGATTAGGCGGATTCTCGCGGATTTTGGTTTTATCCGCGGAAATCCGCCACATCCGCCCAATCCGCGGTCTATCTGACCTTTTCTGCCAGTGTATCACATGCGTCGTCAGGCAATCGCCGAGGAGGAATGCACAATGCCGCTGATCGATATCTCGCGCACGCTCAACGCGGCCGTCGCCGTCTGGCCGGGGGACACGCCCTTTCAGATGCAGCCGGTGCTGGCCATCGCCGACGGCGCGTCTGTCAACCTGACCACCCTGACGCTGAGCGCCCACACCGGCGCACACGCGGATGCGCCCTACCACTTCGCCGCAGACGGCGCCACCCTGGAACAGGTCGATTTGGCGCCCTATTGGGGGCCGGCGCAGGTCGTCACGGTGGCGCGCACCGCTGGCGAACTCACCCCGGCGGACTTTGCCCACGTCGATCTCGCCGCCGCGCCGCGGCTGCTCGTTCGTTCAGCAGCCAGCAGCCAGGATCCGACCGTCTTCCCTACCGCCATCGTCTACCCTGGCCCGGCGCTGATCGCGCACCTGGCCGCGCAGGGCATCGTCCTCTACGGCGCCGACGCGCCCAGCATGGATGCCATCGACAGCAAGACGCTGCCGGGGCATCACGCGCTGCGCCGGCATGGCATTGCGATCTTGGAGGGGTTGGACCTGACCCACGCGCCCGACGGTCTTTACGAACTGGTCGCGCTGCCGCTGAAGATCGCCGGCGGCGACGGCAGCCCGGTGCGGGCGGTGTTGCGGGCTGTGTAGCTCCAATTCGATCCTTCCGTGCTATGATTGAAGCACGTTGTTTGTTTGCAGTGCGTCATCGCTCCAACAAGGGATGTAGCCATGACCGAAACCTACAGCTACTCTCCCGCCGCACTCTGGCCGCCACTGGCGACCGCCATTCTCGTGGCAGTCCTCGGCCTCTACAGTTGGCGGCGGCGCGCGGCGCCGGGCGCAAAGTACTTTGCCGGCGCCTGTCTCCTCTGGTTTCTGCTGCTCACAGGCGGCGTAGCCGAAGCCGCCGCCGTCGCCCCTGACGCCAAGATCGCCTGGCACAACTTTCAGGCGATCCTGCAACTCCCGATAGCCACGGCTGTTGCCTGTTTTATCCTGGACTACGCCCAGCCCGGTCGCTGGCTGTCCCGGCGCAACCTGGCGCTGCTGGCCGCACCGCCGCTGCTGGTGGCGCTGCTGATCCTCACCAACCCGGTGCACTCCTTCTTCTGGCGCGACCTTGTCGTGGGTGAAGGGGTGTACGTCCAGCCGGGGCTGGCTGGCTGGTTGGCCATCGGTTACGGCCTGCTCCTGGCCCTGGCGCAGGCGGCTGCCCTGATCTGGCTCTTTGTACACTCCCCTCAACACCGCTGGCCAGCGGTGCTGATCCTGGGGTCGCTGATCTTGACGCGAGGCATTTTCCTGCTGGCAGTCACTGATTTCCGCCCTACGGCGTTGCTGACCAGTAACTTCGTCATGGTGCTCGTGCCTGCCGCAACCTATGCCATTGCACTGTTTGGTTTCCACATCTTCGACCCCGCGCCGCTGGCGCGCCAGACCGTGCTGGCGCAGATGACAACGGGCATGGTCGTGTTTGACGCCGGTTGGCGCGTGGTCAGCCTCAACCCTGCCGCCGAAAGCCTGCTCGGCCTGCGCAGCGCAGATGCCCGCGGCAAGCCGTGGCGGGCGCTGACAGCGCCCGGGCAGCCACTCCCCGACCTGACCACTTTGGTCGCCGCCGCCGACCCGGCGGCAGAATTCACCCTGGGCGCCGGCGCGGCGGCGCGGCGCTGTGCCGCAACACTGACTCCGCTCCACGATTTCCGCGGGCTGGCCATCGGCTATCTGCTCCTGCTGCGCGACGTGACCGAGCAGCGCCGGGCGCAGGCGCAGATCCTGGAGCAACAGCGCATCCTGGCCGCGCTGCATGAGCGGGAGCAGCTTGGCCGCGACCTGCACGACAGCATCGGCCAGGTGCTTGGCTGTGCCAGCCTCCAGGTGGAGGCAGCGCGGCGCCTGCTCGAAGCCGGGCAGATTGCCCGGGCGGAGACGCAGCTCACGCGCCTGGCCGCAGTGCTCCAGGATGCCCACGCCGACGTGCGCGAGCAGATCCTGAACCTGCGCGCGGCGCCGTCGCCCCAACAGCCGCTCTTCTCCACCGTGCATCATTATCTGTGCGACGAGGCGCTGGCGCCCGCTACGCAGATGCAGTTGTTTCGCATCTTGCAGGAGGCGCTGTCGAATGCGCGCAAGCATGGCGGCGCCCGCAGCGTCGAAGTGACCTTCGCCGCCTGCGACGGCACGCTGCGCATGTGCATCGCCGACGACGGCTGCGGTTTCAACCCCGGCGCGGCGGTGGATGGCGGCGGTCACTATGGCCTCCATTTCATGGATGAGCGGGCTGTGGAAATGGGCGGCAGCCTCCACATCGACTCCGCGCCGGGCGCAGGCGCGCAGGTGGCCGTGGAGATTCCCTGGAAGGAACGCTAGGATGCGCGTGCTGCTGGTGGACGATCACCAACTGCTCGTCGAGGGGTTGAGCAGCCTGCTGTCCGCGCACGGCATCGCCGTCGCGGGCGTTGCGGGTGACGGGCGCGCAGCAGTTGCCCAGGCGCTGGCGCTGGAGCCTGACTTGATCCTGATGGACCTGAGTATGCCGGTCTGCGACGGCTTGACCGCGACGCGGCTGATCAAGGCGCAGCGGCCCGCCATCAAAATTGTGATTCTCACCACCTCCGCCGAAGATGCGGATCTCTTCGCCGCGATCCAGAGCGGCGCCTGCGGCTATCTGCTCAAGAGCATCAGCGGCAAAGCCTTCATCGAGGCGCTGCGCGGGCTGGAGGAGGGCGTCCCGCCCTTTTCTCCCGGCCTGGCGGCGCGGCTGTTGGATGAGTTCGCCCGCCGCGCCGGCCAGGATGCATCCTCTGCACACAGCGCGGCGTCCGCCCCGGAGCCTGCTGAACTGACGCCCCGGCAGACCGAGGTGCTGCGCCTGGTGGCTTCAGGTTTGACCTACAAAGAAGTGGGCCAACAGCTTGCGCTGAGCGAACGCACCGTGCGCTACCACATGGCGGAGATCATGGCGCGGCTGCACCTGGAGCACCGCAGCCAGGTGATCGCCTATGCGGGGAAGTTAGGGATCGTGGCTGACATGTGAGATTGCGCGCTCCTTTGGCATGTGATGGAATTCTGGACTGGCATCCAGACGCACTATGAGAGGGAAGGCACGGTAAACTCCGCAGTTGGTTAAGGGAAAAGACTCAGGTATGATACGAATCATGTTCCTAGATTGAGGAGGAGGTGCCAGCTATGCTAACAGAACAAATTGTCCATTTGGAACGCATCAACAATCTTCAAACCCTACGCATTCCCAGCGCATTTGAGCTATCTAGCAATGAAGCCTTGATCCGCAAAGAGGGTGACCACTTGATCATTGAACCGGTGCAAAAGCCTTCGCTGTTGGCGCACCTTGCCACTTTGGAGCCTCTTGAAGATGAGTTCGATGATGTAGATGCGAATTTGATGCCGCTAGACGAAATCGTTCTATGAGCTATGCATATCTGCTCGACACAAATGTGATTTCTGATCTCGTCAGAAATCCAACGGGCGCGGTCTTTCAGGAGATCAGCAGGGTCGGCGAAACACAAGTCTGCACGAGCATTGTCGTTGCTTGCGAACTGCGCTATGGCGCGCAAAAAAGAGGGGCAACAAAATTGCACGTGCGATTGGAAGGCATTCTGCGCAGGCTCGATGTGTTGCCACTGGAATCACCTGCTGACAAACACTATGCCGAGATACGCTCGCGCCTGGAGCAGACCGGCACGCCTATCGGCCCTAATGACCTGCTGATTGCTGCGCACGCTTTGGCGCTGAATCTGACACTTGTCACGGCTAATGTTCGTGAATTCGAGAGAGTCCCTGACCTCAAGGTGATTAACTGG
>JAPKMV010000186.1 GCA_026645635.1 Caldilineaceae bacterium | reverse complement strand
CCCGGCGGCCATGGACAGCTTGAGCGTGCCGGAATTTCTCACCGCGCTGCCGGAGCTGGACACCGAGTTCCGCGACCGCGTGGAGGCCGCCGCCGCCGAAGGCAAGGTGCTGCGCTTCGCTGCGGAACTGGAAGATGGGCGTCTGCGCGTCGGGCCGACGGCCGTGCCTGCGGCCAGTCCGTTGGGGCGGCTGCAAGGCACCGACAACCTGGTGGAGTTCTATTCGAAGTGGTACAGTCCTGCGCCGCTGGTCGTGCAAGGGCGGGGCGCCGGCGTCGATGCCACCGCAGCCGGCGTGTTGAGCGACATTGTGGAATTGGCATTCACCGAATGAACCGTAGGTCACGCTCCTGACGTGACAGAGTATCGTGGCGAGGATTGTCACGTTGGAAACGTGACCTACGATTGATGATTACGGAGAGAATTCTCATGGAAAAGATCAAAGTTGGTGTGTTGGGCGCCACGGGCGCCGTAGGCCAGCGCTTTGTACAGATGCTGCAAAACCACCCCTGGTTCGAGATTACCGCACTCTGCGCTTCGGACCGCAACGCGGGCAAGCGCTACTACGACGCCTGCCGCTGGAACCTGCGCGGCGACATGCCGGAGAGCGTGCGCGACGTAATCCTCCAGGAGTGTGAGCCGGGGCCGGACTGCAAGATTGTCTTCAGCGCGCTGCCTTCGGAGATTGCCGGCGAGGTGGAAGAAGACTTCGCCGCAGCGGGCTACATCGTCTGCAGCAACGCCCGCAACCATCGCTATGACCCGGATGTGCCGCTGCTGATCCCCGAAGTCAACCCGGAGCACATCCAGTTGATTGACGTGCAGCGGCGCAACCGCGGCTGGCAGGGCTACATCACCACCAACCCGAACTGCAGCACGACGCACCTGGTCAGCGCGCTGCATCCGCTCCACGCGCGCTTTGGCATCACGAAGGTTTTCGTGGTGACGATGCAGGCGGTGAGCGGCGCGGGCTATCCCGGTGTGAGCAGCATGGACATCCTCGACAACGTGGTGCCTTACATCAGCGGCGAAGAGGAGAAGATGGAGCAGAAGGAGCCGCAGAAACTGCTGGGCAGCTTCGACGGGGAAGGCATTCGCTACGCGGACTTCGTCGTCAGCGCGCACTGTAACCGCGTGCCAACGCGCAACGGCCACCTGGAGGCGATCAGCGTGGAGTTCGCCGAACGTCCGACGCAGGAAGCGATCATCGAGACATGGCGCGATTACCGCCCGTTGGCGCAGCAGCTCAACTTGCCCAGCGCGCCGCAGCCGGCCATTATCTACGATGACCGCCCGGACCGCCCGCAGCCGCGCCTCGACCGGCTGGCCGGCAGCGTGCCCGGCATGGCCACCGTCGTGGGCCGCCTGCGCCCAGACCCGCTCTTTCATTTCAAGTTCATGGCGCTGGGCCACAACACCATTCGCGGCGCGGCGGGCGGCAGCCTCCTCAACGCTGAACTGCTGGTCGCACAGGGTTATGTCGGATAGGGAGCCGAAATTCTGGCAGATTCGCCGCAGATAGCGTAGAATTGTCAAAAAATACGTTATGTTTGCATGTCCCTGCGGACATAACGTGGGCTTTGAGACGAGCGTCCGTTCCTGGCGGGTGGGAACCTTCCGCCCGCCAGATGAACAGCATAGCGTGATCTGCACCGAGTCTGGCACTGTGGCCAAGACCCGGCGTTGTTCGAGAGGAGTAAAACCAGTGTCGTCGACCGCCAGCGTGTTAGCCAGCCCTCCGGAGATTGCCAGTTATGCCAAATTTGGCCGGGGACGCCTGGCGGATTTTTCCGGTGACATGGTCATCTACCGCAACCTGGAACCGGTGGATAAGCGGCTGCCAGGGCTGCGCACCGCCTACCTGGACATGGAACTGCGCACCGAGCAGATTCCACGCAAGCAAGATCCTGACTATGCCAAAGCCGCAACCTGGTTCTTGCACAAGATTCAGGAACTGCGCCGCGCCAAGCAGCCGCTGCGGGAGATGATCTTCCTCGGCGATACTCTCTTCAACGACGGCCAGGCCTATCGCAACATTGTCGCCTTCAGCCGGCTGCGCGGGGCCTGTTTCATCGGCGCCGAGCGGGACGAGCAAGCGGCGGCCTTCACCCTGGACGACGGCGGCGTCTACACTGCCAACCGGTGGCAGATGCTGGCCGATTGGGTGACGATGCTGCGCCAGGAGGGTTTTGCCCTCGACCAGCGCACCGCGGTCATCATCGACATCGACAAGACCGCGCTGGGCGCCAAGGGGCGCAACGACAAGGTGATCGACCGCGCGCGGCTCACCGGCATCTTCCGCACGATGGACTCGGTGCTGGGGGAAAAGTTCGACCGCGCCGCCTTCGAACGCCACTACAACGAACTAAACCGCGCTCGCTATCACCAGTTTACCGCCGATAACCAGGACTACCTGGCCTACATCTGCCTCGTGCTCAACACCAACCTGATCACCTTCGACGAGGTGCTGGAAGAGGCCAACACCAACAGCCTGGACAACTTCGAGCAGTTCATCCGTTGGGTGAACAGCCGCATGATGATCAATCCCGCGCTCGGCGAACAGCTCCAGGAGACGCACGAAGCCGTGTTGAGCAGCGTGCAGAACGGCGATCCGACGCCCTTCAAGCGTTTCCGCCGCCAGGAATTCATCAGCACGCTGGAGTACATGGGCAACCTGGAGGACGACGCCACCGTCGCAGAACTGCTGGCCGGTGAGATCACGATCACCGAAGAAGTCTACGAGTTGGCCATGTGGCTCAAGGCGCGCGATTGCGCGATTCTCTGCCTGAGCGACAAGCCCGATGAGGCCTCCACGCCCGATCGGCGGAGCGCGGGCAACCTGGCGCCGCTCCACCGCGCCGAAACGCATCGCGTCGGCGGCAGCATTCAGGAGGCGTTGGAGCGGTTGTAGACAAGATTGACAATCTCTAATCTCCAATCTCCAATCTCAAGTCCCAAGCGGAGACTGGAGATTGGAGATTAGAGATTAGCTGGGAAAGCCGATCCACCTTACCGACTATCCGCCGCGCACTTGCTACATTGGTGTTGGCTTGACGGCGGCAGGATTGTGCGGCAGAGACGCAGCACATTTGCCCCTGTAGATGATGGCAGAGCGCCGGAATGCGGCGCATGTGAGATTAGGGTAAGCATACAGAATCCAATGGCAGATCAAAAGAAACCTTCCCAACCTTCCCAGCGCAACGACGGCCCACAGCGGTCGCCCGGCGGCCCCACAAATTCCGGCGGCAACTGGCTCAGCCGCGGTTGGTTCTGGATTGTGCTGATCATCCTCCTGGTGATCGGCTCGCGCTATCTCTTCAACGGCCCCACCGAAGCCACCAACCTGGTCGGCCTGGATCGCGTGGCGGCGGCTGTGCAGGGCGACCGCGTCGAATCCATCGTCATTCAGGGCGAGTCCGTCACGGTCACACTCAAGGATGGCGCCCGCCTCTACACCCGCAAAGAAACGGCGGAGAGTTTGCTCAACACCTTGAGCCGCCTGGGCGTCAGCGCCGCCCAACTGGAAGCGCTGCCGGTGCGCGTCGAGAGCGCGCCCAACAGCAGCGCCATCTTTAGCTGGCTGATGATGCTGCTGCCCATGCTGCTGATCTTCGGCTTCTTCATCTTCATCATGCGCCAGGCGGGGGGCGGCGGCCAGAACCGCGCCCTGCAGTTTGGGCGCAGCCGGGCGCGCAAGATGGAAGGCGCCGACCGCCCCACGGTGACATTCGCCGATGTGGCCGGCTCGGACGAGGCGAAGCAAGAACTGGCGGAAGTCGTCGAGTTTCTCAAGGAGCCGCAGAAGTTTGCGGCGCTGGGCGCGCGCATCCCCAAAGGCGTGTTGATGGTCGGCGCGCCAGGCACCGGCAAGACGCTGCTGGCCAAGGCGGTGGCGGGCGAGGCCGGCGTGCCCTTCTTCGCCAGCTCCGGCTCGGAGTTCGTGGAGATGTTTGTCGGCGTCGGCGCCAGCCGCGTGCGCGACCTCTTCGAGCAGGCCAAGAAGCATTCGCCCTGCATCATCTTCGTCGATGAGATCGACGCCGTGGGGCGCCATCGCGGCGCGGGCATGGGCGGCGGCAACGACGAGCGGGAGCAGACCCTCAACCAGATCCTGGTGGAGATGGACGGCTTCGACACCGACACCAACATCGTGATCATCGCCGCCACCAACCGGCCCGACATTCTTGACCCCGCGCTCATGCGCCCGGGCCGCTTCGACCGCAAGGTGGTGGTCGACCGGCCAGACCGCCGCGGGCGCGAGGCGATCCTCAACGTCCATGCACGGGGCAAGCCGCTAGCGTCGGACATCGACATGGGCGTCATCGCCGCGCAGACCGCGGGCATGGTGGGCGCCGACCTGGAGAACCTGGTCAACGAGGCTGCGATTTTGGCGGCGCGGCGCAACAAGCGCACCATCACTATGACCGAGCTGGTGGAATCCATCGAGCGGGTGATGGCCGGGCCGGCGCGCCGCAGCCGCGTCCTCGACGACAACGACCGGCGCATCGTGGCCTATCACGAGGCCGGCCACGCCATTGTCATGGAAGAACTGAGCCACACCGAATCAGTCGGCAAGATCACCATCGTCAGCCGCGGCCAGGCGCTGGGCTACGTCATGCCGCTGCCCGAAGAGGACAGCAACCTGCGCAGCCGCGCCGAGTATGAGGATACGCTGGCCGGGCTGCTGGCCGGCCGCGTCGCCGAAGAGATCATGTTCGCCGAGCCGTCCACCAGC
Organism: Caldilineaceae bacterium; assembly: GCA_026645635.1. GTDB lineage: Bacteria > Chloroflexota > Anaerolineae > Caldilineales > Caldilineaceae > Fredericiella. The sequence goes on along the minus strand of JAPKMV010000186.1, from coordinate 2,051 downwards.
GCCGCCAACGACCTGGAGCGAGTCACGAAGGTCGCCAAGGCAATGGTGACCCGTTTCGGTATGAGTGATGTGATCGGCCCGATGCAGTTGCAGCATGGCGACTCCAACCCCTTCATGGGCATGGAGATCGGCGAGCAACGCACCTACAGCGAAGATGTGGCGCGCAAGATCGACCGCGAAGTGCGCCGCATCGTGGAGACCGCCTACAGCCGGGCGCGCGAGGTGCTCACCCGCCGCCACGATCAGCTAATCCTGATCGCCGAGACGCTGCTGGAGCGTGAAGTGCTCGACCGCCAGGAGTTTCTCAAGCTCATCCAGGGCAGCGAATCTCCTGCACAGGCCGCTGCGCCCGCATAGAACGCAGTCAGAGTTCATCAGCGCCCGCACCGGGTTTTTGTCGCCGCGTGCGGGCGTTTTTTTGTTTGCAGGAAGGAGACGCGATGCCATGAAAGCCTGGCGGGATGTGCGCGAGGTCGGCTGGGGCGTGCTGGCGATCTTCCTTGTCGCCGTTGTTGCCGCGGCCGCGTTTGTGAATCTTGTCTTTTTCCAACTGACGGCGCCGTCGATCATCGTCTCGGCAACGTTCGGTCTGGTGGACTGGACGCTGATGGGCAGCGCCATCATCATCGTCGTGGTGATCGGCGGGGTCATCTTTGGCCTGGGCCGCCAGCGCCCGGCGGATGTGGGGCTGGTGGCCGCCCGGCTGCCTGCGGCGGTTGCCGTCTGCGCAGCGATCTGGGTGATCACGCAGGTGCTGTTGGCGGCGGGCGCCTGGGCGACGCTGGGCGAGGCGCCCATCAACCCGCGCTGGGCCGAACGCGGTGTCACGGTGATGCTTGGCGCGCTGATCGCGCAGGTGTTTGGCAACGCCCTGGGCGAAGAGATCATTTACCGCGGCTTTCTGCCGCCCCAGGTGTGGCTCAAACTGCGCAGCGGCTTGCTTGCCCATCCGCGCTGGCGGCTGGCGCTGGCCGTGCTGCTGGCGCAGATCGTCTTTGCCCTGATCCACATCCCGAATCGCATTTTCTACGGCCTAAGCCCCGCCGACATGGCGCTGGACATGGTCAGATTGACGATCTTTGGCCTCTACTACGCTTTCCTGTACCTGCGCACCGACAATCTGTTCTTCGCTGTGGGCGTGCACGCCCTGGCCAACCAGCCGCTGACCATCGTGCAGTCCGACCTGGCCACACCGCTGATGATGGTGTTGGCCCTGGGAGCGGCGGCATTCTGGCGCAAATCGGCGCCGGCAGCAGCCGGAAGCACCGCCGATGCGCTTTAGCATCCGCCTCAACAACGACCTCACCCTGGCGGAGTATGTCGCCTGCGCCCAGGCCGCCGAGGCCGCCGGCTTCGACCAACTCTGGGTGAGCCACGACCTCTTCCTGCGCAGCGCGCCGGTGATCCTGGCCGCGGTGGCGCAGGCGACGACGCGCCTGGAGTTCGGTGCAGGCATACTCAACCCGTATACACTGCACCCGGCGGAGATCGCGATGCTGGCGGCCACGCTGGACGAGTTGAGCGGCTGCCGCTTTAACCTGGGGCTGGCCGCCGGCGCGGGCGAGTTCCTCAAGTGGGTGGGCATCGAGCAGACGGCTCCGCTGGCCGCGGTGCGTGAGACGGTGCTGGCGGTGCGCGGGCTGCTGGCCGGTAAGCGGGTGGCCTGCGACGGGCGCTTCCTGCGCTGGAGCGGCGACGCCTATCTGCGCTTTCCCGCGCCGCGGGTCACGCCCATCTACATCGGCGCCATGAGTCCCCGGATGCTGGCGCTGGCGGGCGAACTGGCCGACGGCGCGCTGCCGCTCCTCTTTCCGCCCGAACATTACTTCGGCGTGCGTCCGCTGATCGAGGCAGGGCTGGCTCGCCGCGACCCGCACCTGGGCAAGCTCGACCTGGCCGCGTGCATCTGGGTGGCGCTGGACGAGGACGCCGACGCAGCGCGCCATGTGCTCGCCCGCAAGATCGCCTATTACGGCCACGCGCTCAGCCCGCTGCTCTGGGCGCGGCTGGGCCTCACCCAGGAGGACTTCCGCCCCATCGAGCAGGCGATG
>JAPKMV010000185.1 GCA_026645635.1 Caldilineaceae bacterium | reverse complement strand
CATGACCGTCGAGCTGACGCGCGTGCTGCACCAGGATGCGCGGCGCATCATGGCCGCACGGCTGGAGGAAGAGGGCGAGTTGCCCCTCTTCGACGAGGTGGCGACGAACCGGCTGATGGCCGCGTTCACGCCGGTTGCGCTCAATCAGCCGCTGACCCTGGCGCCCGGCCTCACCGCCACCTGGTTCCACGCCGGCCACATCGCCGGCGCAGCCATGATCGGGCTGGCTTCGGCGGAGGGTCGCGTGCTTATCTCCGGCGACATCTCCATCTCCCCGCAGCGCACGGTGGACGGCGCGCGCCCGCCCCGCTTTGGCGCCGACGTCCTGATCCTGGAGAGCACCTACGGCGGCCGTCTCCACGCCAACCGTCACGTCGAGGAGCAGCGCCTGGTGGAGACGGTCACGGCGATCACCGCGGCGGGGGGCAAGGTGCTGATTCCCGCCTTCGCCCTGGGGCGCGCCCAGGAAATTTTGCTGACCCTGGGAGAGTATCAACGCCGCGGCGAACTGGCGGGCGCACCGGTCTGGGCCGACGGCATGGTGCGCGCCATCTGCGAGGCGTACAGCCGCCATCCGGAGACGCTGCCCCTCGCGCTCCAGGAACAGGGCGCTGCTTTCTTCAACGAGTCGATCCAGCCGGTGACCTCCGCAGCGCAGCGCAACGCGCTGATCTGGGAGCCTGGCCCGGCGGTGATCGTCTCCAGTTCCGGCATGTTGGCGGGCGGCCCGTCGGTCGCCTATGCCCGTGCGCTGGCTGGCCGCCCGGAACACGCCATTTTGCTGACGGGCTACCAGGATGAGGAGTCGCCGGGGCGCCGTCTGCAGGAGATGGCGCAGCGGGGATCGGGCACGCTGCGGCTGGGCAAAGACAAGGTGGATGTGCAGTGCAAGCTCGCCACCTACTCGCTCTCCGCTCATGCCGACACCGGCCAACTCGTGAGTTTTGTGGAGACGCTCGACCCGGCGCAGGTCTTTCTCGTCCACGGCGACGAGGCGGCGCGCGCCAGCCTGGGCGAGGCGCTGCGCGCGCGCGGGCGGCGCGTGCGTCTGCCCCGCGCCGGCCAGAGCTTTGGCTTCCAGTTCACGCCTGTGGTGCGGCCCGCCACCGCGCCGGGTATCGGCGGCGGGCGGCGGCTCGACCTGCGCCGGCTGTGGGAGGCGCTGGTGCGCGCCGCGCCGGAACAGGAGGAAGGGGGCGCCCTGTTTGCGTTGGCGACGCTGGCCGAGACCTGGTGGGGCGGTCAGCCCGGCCCCACATCGCGCCAGCGCGCTGAGTTGGCCGCAGCGCTCGCCGACGACCCATGCTATTTCGCTGTCGATCCTGCCCATCCCGACGCCTACCGCCTGCGCAGTCGCGGCCAGGTGGAACTTACCCTGCGCCGCCGCAGCCAGATGGCCGCGCACGGCGATCTGACCGGACGCTGGCTATTGGTGCGCAACGCCGAGGGGGAGGCGGTGGTGGGGCGCGCGCTGGTGCAGGGGGCGGAGTGGGTGAGATTGGAGATTGGGCGATCAGACGATTGGGAGAGTGAGACGGCGGATCGTGAGGAGATCGAGGTTTGGCCGGAGGATGTGCTGGCGGTGCTGGAGAGCGCTGCGGCGGCCGGCGCGGCGTTGGCGCAGTTGACGGCGTCGGTTGCCGCGAGCGACGCGCCCGCGGTCATGGAGCCGAACCAGGCGCTGGCTGTCGCCAACCAACACTTCCCGCCCGAGGCACGGCTGCGCCGCACCGGCTACCGCCTGGCCGACCACGTGTTGACGCTCACCTTCGACTTCCCCGACGTGGCGCAAGCGCGCTTCGCCGATGCCCTCGCTGATCTGGCCGCCCGCACCGGCTGGACCCTCGAAATTGCACCGGAGGCCAATCAGGCGGCGCTCAATGCCCTGGTCGCCGAGTGTCTGCCGGCCGGTTGGGCAGTGCGCAAGGGACCGGCGATCCACCGCGTCGAGCGCCGCGTCGCCGTGACGGTTGCGCCGCCGAACGATGCAGCCCGTTCGCAGCGGGGGGCCATTGCCGCATCTTTTGCGGAGATCAGCGGCTACGCGCTGGAGATGGCATTGGTTGAGGGGTCAAGGGAAGACAGCGCAGATGCGGCGCCGCATGGTGCAGCCGCAGGCGCGGAGCCGCTGGAGATCAACGCCGCGTACAGCGCGATTCGACGTGCGCTGGCCGATACGACGCTCTACAAAACCAGCCTCAAAGACGATGCCATCGTGCTCTCGTTCATCTCTGCGCAGGTCGGTCGGCGTCACATGGCGGCCATCGACCGGCTGGCGCAGCAGATCGGTTGGCCGCTGCGCATCAACCCGCAGCCCAACCAGGGCGCGATTCTCGACGCGGTGCGGCGGCTGCTCCAGGCGCGCGGCTGGCGCGTCGTCAAGGGACCGAGCATCTTTCTCGACCGCAGCGAAGTGGCAGTGACGATCGACGCGGTGGCATCTCCGGGCGAGCTTGCTGCGCTGCAAGCTGAGTTCGAGGAGGCAACTGGCTTCCGCCTGACCATGACCGCATCCAACCTAGCATCTGTCGCCCAGCCGCCTGTCACCGCATCACCCGTGGCGCTGCCAGTGGTGGAGATCGCCGTCGAGCAGATTCGCCTGCGGCCGGCGCAGCAAGGCATGGCGCTCAACCCGGCGAAACTCGACAACGCCATCACCCGCGCGCGCCGCGACGGCGCGATCCGCCCGCCGCTCACGGTACGCCGCGTGCGCGACGGCTACCTGCTGCTGGATGGCTTGTATCGGCTGCGCGCGGCGCAGGTGATGGGGCTGGCGCGGGTGGCGGTGGTAGTGGAAGGATGAGGCGGAGGCTGAATGCTGAGTCTCCGCCGCTTTTTGTGGCACAATTTGAACCAGAAAGGCCAGACAAACAATGGCTGCAACGGAAGGCGTCATCAAGTTTCGCTGCGATTTCACACCGGCCCCCGCGCTGCCCGCAGCGCAGATCGCCGCGTTGAACGCGTGGCGCAAGATCATGTACATGACTGCGCTGATCGGACAGGACCCGGCGCGCTATGGCGGGTACGGCTTTGGCAACATCAGTTGCCGGCTGGATGACCTGGAGGTCGGCGACCGGCAGCATCCGTTTGTGATTACCGGCACGCAGACCGGCGGCAAGCCCGATCTGACCGCCGACGACTACGTGGTGGTGACGGGCTGTTACCCGGCGGAGAATCGGCTGGTGGCGCGCGGCCCGGTGCAGCCTTCATCGGAGTCACTCACCCACGGCGCCATCTACGTGCTGGACAGCCGCATCCTCTGGGTCGTCCACGCTCACTCGCCGGAGATCTGGCGCAATGCCGCCGCGCTGGGGCTGCCGATGACCGGCGACGCACCCTACGGCACGCCGGCGATGGCTGAGGAGGTGCGCCGGCTCTTCCGGGAAAGCGACCTGCCGGAGAAGCGCATCTTCGGCATGTCCGGCCATGAGGATGGCATCGTCACCTTCGGGCGCACAGCCGAGGAGGCGGGCGGCGTGATGTTGAACTATCTGGCGCGCGCATTGCAGATTGGATAGACCGCGGATGAAGCGGATTAGGCAGATTCACGCGGATAAAAACAAGAGAAATCCGCGTGAATCCGTCCCATCCGCCTCATCCGCGGTCTATTTCGTTTTGTTACAAGGAGACTTGATATGACGACGATTCGACCGTTAGCCGTGGCCATCGATGACCGCGCCGTGCCGCAGCTTGTCGACTTTTGCCGGCAGCAGGGGCTGGAGAAACTGTTCCTGGTCGCCGACGTGCGCACCTATGCCGCGCAGGGCGCGGTGGTGGCGCAGGCGCTGCGCGCGGCCGGCTGCGATCTGAAAGAGATCATCTTCACCGGCGATGAAGTGGTGGCCGACGCCGCGCATGTTCTCGATGTGTTGGTGGCGGCGGGAAATGAACGGCGCGCCTATCTGGCCGTGGGCACGGGCACGCTCACGGACATCACCCGCTTTGTCAGCCATCGCACCGGCGCGGCTTTTATCTCCGTGCCCACGGCGCCGTCGGTGGATGGCTTCGCCTCCATCGGCGCGCCGCTGATCATCCACGGCGTCAAGATCACGGTGAACTGTCAGGCGCCGTTGGCCGTTTTCGCCGACATCAACACGCTCGCCGCCGCCCCGCGCGCGATGATCGCCGCCGGTTTCGCCGACATGCTGGCCAAGCTGACCTCGGTGGCGGACTGGCGCATCGGGCGGCTGCTGTGGGACGAACCCTACGACGAGGCGATCTCTGTGCGCACCTTGGACGCGGTGCAGGTCTGCATCGACAATGTCGCCGCCATCGGCGCGGGCGCGCCCGCGGGCCTCGCCCGGCTGATGGACGCGCTGCTGGAGTCGGGCTACTGCATGTTGGACTTTGGCAGCTCGCGCCCTGCGTCCGGCGCGGAGCATCACTATTCCCACTACTGGGAGATGAAGTTGCTGCGCGAGGGGCGGCCCGCCATCCTTCACGGCGCCAAGGTGGGTGTCGCCACGGTGCTGGTGGCCACGCTCTATGATCGCGTGCGTCAACTCACCCGCGCCGAGGTGGCCGACCTGCTCGAAGCGGCAACCTGGCCGACCCGCGCCGCGGAGATGGCGCAGATCGCGGCGGCTTACGGCGACCTGGCCGGGGAGGTGGCTGCCGGTCAGGAGCCATTCCTGGCCCTGGATGAGGCGCGCTTCGAGCAGTTGAAACGAAAGATTCTGGCCAATTGGGATGAGATTCAGGCAATTGCCGCGCAGGTGCCGCCGTCGGCTGAGGTGGCGGCGCTGCTGGCGCAGGTGGGCGCTCCCATTACGGCCGCAGCGTTGGGCTTCGATGATGCTGAGCGCGATCTGGCCATCGCCAACGGCCACTACCTGCGCGACCGCTTCACCGTGCGCAAGCTGGCGCGCGTGCTGGGGGTGGCAGATTGTTAGAAACTGTTTGTAAAGTCACCCCACTTTGACGCAGAGGCGCAGAGATGCAGAGAAACGCAGAGAAAATCGAGAGCAAGCGCAACAGTAGCCAGCGCTGCAACTCCTCTGCGCACCTCTGCGCCGCTGCGTCTCTGCGTCAATCTTGCCCCCTTTTCAAACAGTCTCTCACATCTTTCGGGGGCAATGCAGGCGACGCCGCGGGTTTCAACCGGTGGGGCTGCTGCACGATTCTAGCGGACTGCAGCGCGAGATGATAGAATGCTGCTTCGACGTCCCGGTGCAATTCTGCACATCGTGCAGAAAGGTGGGTTGAGCGTGAGTGCAGCAGTCATGATGAGAGCGAACCGCAATGAGCAGACGCGGCCTGAGTCCGCGCGCTTGCAGTCCGGCCAGCAGGAGCTGATCGAGCGCATCCAGCGCATCGTGCGCACGGACGGCAGGGTGGAACCGCTGCCGGGGCTGGGCCTCAACCGCTCCACCACGCCCGGCGAACCGCTGCACAGTGTCTATGACCCGGTCTTTTGCGTGATTGCCCAGGGGAGCAAGGAAGTTATCCTGGGCAGCGAACGCTATCGCTACGACGCGGCCCACTACCTGATCGTCACCGCCAATCTGCCCGTCGCCGCCCACGTGGTCGAGGCGTCGCCGGCAGTGCCCTACCTGAGTCTGACGCTCAAACTCGATCCCGTGCTGGTCAGCTCGGTTATGGTCGAGGCAGGGGAGGCGGCGTCGATGCAGCGCGCCAGCGTGCGCGCCATCAACGTCAGCCCGCTGGACACCGACCTGCTCGACGCGGTGGTGCGGCTGGTGCGGGTGGCGGAGTCGCCCGACGAAGCCCCCTTCATGGCGCCGCTGATCCTGCGCGAGATCATCTACCGGCTGCTGGTGGGCGAGCAGTGCGACCGGCTGCGCTACATCGCGGTGCAGAATGGCCACAGCCATCACATCGCCCGGGCCATCGAATGGTTCCGCAGGGAGTTCGACCAGCCGCTGCCGATCGAGCAGGTCGCGCAGGAGCTGGGCATGAGCGTGTCGAGTTTCCACCACCACTTCAAGGCGGCCACGGCGATGAGTCCGCTGCAGTTTCAGAAGCGGCTGCGCTTGCAGGAAGCGCGACGGCTGATGCTGGGCGAGGCGCTCGATGCCGCCAGCGCCGCCTATCGCGTCGGCTACGACGACGCCTCCCATTTCAGCCGCGAGTACAAGAGCCTCTTCGGCGTGCCGCCCATGCGCGATGTGCAGCGGCTGCGCGAGGCCGCGCTGACGGTGGAAATCACCCATTGACGCGACTATGAATCGATAGTTGCAAACACAATCCGCAGATTACGCAGATTACGCAGATTTGATGTCTGCCATCTGCGAAAATCTGCGCAATCTGCGGATGAGCGTCTGGCGCCCCCCAGTGCAGAGGATCGCTCGCAAGACGCTTTTATGATCATGTTTGCCATCAGCTTCCACATGGGCATCGGGACGCGCTCCGGCTATAAAAAGACGACGACCATTTCCTTTACGGCGGCCAGCAACAATTTCGAGCTGGCAATCGCCGTGGCTGTGGCCGTCTTCGGCATCGCTTCCGGCCAGGCCTTCGCCGCCGTGATCGGCCCGCTGATCGAGGCGCCGGTGATGATCGGGCTGGTCAGCGTATCGCTCTGGCTGGGGCGGCGTTACTTCCGCCAGGACATGGCCGCCATCGACTGCGAAGGCGAGGCCGTCGCAGCGGCGAAAGCGCCGTAAACGACGGCGTTTTCCCCTGCGGAGCGACCATGAATTTTGTTGCGGCGCCGCCGGGGAAAACGTGCTATACTGACGACCATATCCCGCCGCCATCCAGCGTGTGAATCGGGAAAGGCTTATGGTCGATCTTTCCAGCTTGTTGCCTTTGCTCTACAATGGCGCCTTG
>JAPKMV010000184.1 GCA_026645635.1 Caldilineaceae bacterium | reverse complement strand
GGGGGCGTTGCTTGACTATTTTGCCTTGAAACAACCTACACGCCAAAGTACGTTGCATCGGCGTTGCTGGTTCCGCGCGATTGGTGAGAGGGTGAGGGGGTGAGAGGGTGAGAGGGTGAAGCCATCACCCCCTCACCCTCTCAGCTTTTCATCGCCATACGCAGCGCCTCCGCCGGATGCAGCGCAGGGCGGCCCGCGCCGTGGGCGATCTGCTGGCGGCAGCTCACGCCGGGGGCGACGATCAGCGTGTCCGCCGCCGCGGCGCGCACGGCCGGCAGCAGGCGCAACTCGCCCATCTTCAGCGATATGGCGTAGTGCTCGGCCTCGTAGCCGAAGGCGCCGGCCATGCCGCAGCAACTGGTGTCCAGCTCGGTGACGCGATAGCCGGGCGGCAGCGACAACATGCGCACCGTGGCCGCTGCGCCACCGAGCGCCTTCTGGTGACAGTGGCCGTGGAGCAGCACCTGGCGCGGGGGTTCGTCGAACGTCAGGTGGAGTTCGCCGCGCGCCGCTGCGTCCACAATGAACTGCTCGAAGGTGAAGGCGTGGCGCGCCACCACGCTGCGGCGGTGATCGTCGGGCAGCAGCGCGGCGTAGTCGTCCACCACCGCCGACCAGTCGCTCGGCTCCAGGAAGACGATGGGCGTACCCATCCGCGCAGGACGCTCCAGCGCAGCCAGCGTCCGATCCGCCTTCGTACGCGCCAGGTCGATCATCCCTTTGGAGAGCGCGGGACGGCCCACGTCGGTGACGCCGGGCAGGAGCACGCGGAAGCCTGCGGCGGTGAGCACCTCCGCCGCGGCCTGCGCCACCTGGGGATAGGAATAGGCGTTGTAGGTGTCCACACAGAGCACCACCGGCGGCGCGGCGCGCTTGGCCGGTGCGTGGGGCCAGCCGGTGAAGGGGCGCCGCGCAAAATGGGGCAGCGTGCGCGCCCGGCTGATGCCGAAGCCGCGGTCGAGCACGGTTTTGGTGATCCCCCACGCCAGCACACGGTTGGCCAGGGGCGCGCGCCAGCCGCTGGCCAGCCGGCTCAGGCTGTCGATGTGGCCGAAGAACTGGTCGCGCAGGGGGCGGCTGTGCTGGTCGTAGTACTGCGCCAGGAACTCCGTCTTGAGCCGCGCCATGTCCACAGACGACGGGCACTCGGCCTTGCAGGTCTTGCAGCTCACGCAGAGTTCCATCGCTGCGTACAGGCGCGGGCTGGTGAGTTCCGCAGGCGGGAGCCAGCCGGCGAGCGCGGCGCGCAGCAAATTGGCGCGGCCGCGGGTGCTGTGCTCCTCCTCCCGCGTGGCCATGAAGCTGGGGCACATCGCGCCGCTGTTGAGCTTGCGGCAGACGCCGGCGCCGTTGCACATCTCCACTTCGGTGGCGAAGCCGTCGGCAAAGTGGAGCCGCGTGGCCATCGGGATCGTCTCGTAGCCGGGGCCGATGCGCAGGTGCGCGTCCTGCGCCGGCGCGTCGACGATGTTGCCCGGGTTGAAGAGGTTCTGCGGGTCGAAGGCCGCCTTGACCTCCTTGAAGAGCCGGTAGAGGTCCGGCCCGTAGAAAGTCTGGTTGAGCCAACTGCGCACGCGTCCGTCGCCGTGCTCGCTGGAGAGCGCGCCGCCGTAGTCGCCCAACAGTTCGGCGGTGAACTGGGTGATGGCGCGCATTTTGTCCAGTTCCGCCGCCAGCTTGACGTTGATCAGCGGGCGGATGTGGAGGCAGCCGGCGCTGGCGTGGGCGTAGTAGGTCATGCGCACGCCCAGGTCGCGGCAAAAGGCCTCGATGCGCGGGATGTAATCGGCCAGATGCTGCGGCGGCACCGCGGTGTCCTCGATGAAGGGTAGCGGCTTCCACTCCCCGCGCAGGCTCATCAGCAGCCCCAGCCCGACCTTGCGCAGGCTCCAGACGTTGGCCTGGCGCGGGCCGTCGAGGATCGGCGTCATCGGGCCGACGGTCAGCGGGCTGCGGCGCAGGCGGGCGATCAAGTCGTCGCTCTTGCTGCGCAGCTCGGCTTCGCTGGCGCCGTAGTATTCCACCGCCAGGAAGCAAAACGGCTCACCCTGCACGAAGCTGCGCAGGAGCCGGTCGTATTCCGGCTTGGTGCGCGCCATCTCCAGGCTCAGGTCGTCGATCAACTCCACGGCGGATGGGTCGGTTTCGAGGATGGTCGTCACCGCCTCCAGCGCCGTGATCAGCGACGGAAATTCCACGATCACCAGCGCGGTGCGTGACGGCCGCGGCACCACCTTGAGCTTGAGTTCGGTGATGGCGGCCAGCGTGCCCTCGGCGCCGGCCAGCAGGTTGACCAGGTTGAAGCGCTCGTCCTGGGGCAGGTAGTGGTCGATGCTGCCGTCGTGGATGAAGCGGGCCAGGTTGTAGCCGCCGCAGCGCCGCCAGTGGCGCGGCGTCCCCCGGCGGATTGCGCCGCGGTTGGCCTCGTCGAAGACCAGGTTCCTGATCTGCCGGTACAGGGCGCCTTCCCGGTTCGTCTGCTGCGCATGCCAGCGCAGTTGCTCGCCGTCGAGGGCGCGGAAATGCGCGGGCGAGCCGTCGTCCAGGATCACGTTCATCTCCAGCACGTGATCCACGGTCATGCCGTAGAGGATCGAATGGCTGCCCGACGCGTTGTTGGAGACGATGCCGCCCAGACAGGCGCGATTGGAGGAGGCGGGGTCTGGGCCGAAGTGCAGCCCGTGGGGACGCAGCGCAGCGTTGAGCGTGTCGAGCACGATGCCCGGCTGCACGCGCACCCAGCCCTCCGCGGCGTTGATCTCCAGAAGTTGGTCCAGGTGGCGCGTGGTGTCGATCACCAGCGCGGCGTTGACCGCCTGCCCGGCCAGGCTGCTGCCGCCGGCGCGGGGCAGCACCGGCACTTTGTATTTTGCGGCCAGTTCGACCGCGGCCTGGATGTCGTCGGCGTGGCGCGGGATGAGCACGCCGTGGGGCATCACCTGGTAGAGGCTGGCGTCGGTGCTGTAGAGCGTGCGTGTGTAGAGGTCGGCGCGCAGATCGCCTGTGACCCGCGGTTGCAGCGACGCCAAAAATTCATTGACGGCGCCGGTTGTTGTGACATCCTTCATGTGCTCCTCTCGTACCGCGCCGGGCGCGTTTTCGGACACGAATTGCACGAATTTTGACGAATGAAAATGCGAATCCTGTGTCAATTCGTCAGAATTCGTGCAATTCGTGTCTTTGTGGTTCGCCGTTACCCGCCGAATTCGATCCCCTGCGCCAGCGGCAGCTCGCGCGACCAGTTGATCGTGTTGGTCTGGCGGCGCATGTACGCCTTCCACGCGTCGGAGCCGGACTCGCGGCCGCCGCCGGTGTCCTTCTCGCCGCCGAACGCGCCGCCGATCTCCGCGCCCGAGGTGCCGATGTTGACGTTGGCGATGCCGCAGTCCGAGCCGGCCGCGGAGAGGAACTGCTCCGCCTCGCGCAGGCTGTCGGTGAAGATCGCCGACGACAGCCCCTGGGTGACGCCGTTGTGCAGCGCCACCGCTTCGTCCAGGTCGCGGTACGTCAACACGTAGAGGATCGGCGCAAAGGTTTCTTCGCACACAATCTCCGTCTGCGCGGGCATACGGATGATCGTCGGCTCCACGAACTGCGCGCCAAGATCCGGGCGCAGGTCGCCGCCGGTGAGCACTTCGCCGCCGTCGGCCACTGCGCGCGCGATGGCGCGCTGCATTGCCTCCACCGACCGCTCCGTCACCAGCGGCCCCATGAGCGTGCCGCCTTGCAGCGGGTCGCCGATGGGCACCTGGCCGTAGGCTTTCACCAGGCGGGCGCAAAGTTCGTCCACCACGCTCTCATGCACGATCAGCCGCCGCGTCGAGGTGCAGCGCTGGCCGGCGGTGCCCACCGCGCCAAAGACCACGGCGCGCGTAGCCAGGTTCAGATCGGCCTTGTCGGAGATGATGATGGCGTTGTTGCCGCCCAGCTCGAGCACGGTGCGGCCCAGCCGGCTCGCCACGGTCTGCGCGACGCGGCGCCCGGTGGGGATCGAACCGGTGAAGGAGACCAGCGGCAGGCGGGCGTCCTCGGTCATCCAGCGGCCCACATCGCCCGCGCCCACGGCCAGGGTGAAGACACCCGTCAGCCCGTGGTCGGCCATGACCCGGTTGGCCAGGTGCTGCACGGCCACGGCGGTGAGGGGAACCAACTCGCTCGGCTTCCAGAGTAGCGTATCGCCGCAGACGGCGGCGATGGCTGCGTTCCAGGCCCAGACCGCCACGGGGAAATTGAAGGCCGTGATAATCCCAACCGGGCCGAGGGGATGCCATTGTTCGTACATGCGGTGACCGGGACGCTCGGAGTGCATCGTCAACCCGTAAAGCTGGCGGGAGAGGCCGACGGCGAAGTCGCAGATGTCGATCATCTCCTGCACCTCGCCCAGCCCTTCGGCGCGAATCTTCCCCATCTCCAGCGTGACCAGTTCGCCCAGCGGCTCCTTGTACTCCCGCAGCAGGTTGCCCAGGTCGCGGATCACCTCGCCGCGCTTGGGTGCGGGGACGGTGCGCCAGCGGGCAAAGCCCGCCTGCGCCGCGGCCACCGTCGCATCATAGGCCGCGCGGTCCGCCGGGGTGACGCGGGCGATGGCCGCGCCGGTGGTCGGGTTGTAGGAGACAATGGGTGCGGCGGTGCTCGCCAGCCAGGCGTCCGGCCCGTGGCAGACGCCGGCGTTGTCGGCCTGTAAGTGAAGTTTCGCCAGAAGGGCGTCAGTGGAAGTAGACATAGGGTTTCCTTTATTTGTTCTGTGTGGTTGGCCGCACCGCGTCCGGCGCACAAAGCACCGGCGCTGCGACAGGTTTCTGAGGGTCAATCCTATCACAAATGCAGATAGGCGCCGCTATTGACAGCCGATTGACAGCAAGAAGCGCCAATTCCGGCACAGGATCGGGCGTCTATGCCAGATGTAATTAAGCGAGGTGGCGAGCACCAGTGGTGCAATCGTCCAATATATAACGCACTGCGTTATTGACAGAATCTTGAAAGGATCCGCCAGCCGGATTGTGGTTATCATTGCAGGTAGACAGGCTAGATTTCGACGCACACCGTTACCCACATCACCCCACGCGTCTCGCCCGGACGAATGCAACAGACAAGACACTCCGAGCTTACTGGAAACGGTTGATATGATTCGCAAAGAAGACAGTCATTTCATTCGCAATCGAAGCAAGGTGGCCGCGCGCACGGGCTGGCTGCATCTGCTGCGCAGCGCGGCGATCCTGGCCGCGCTGGTCATCCTGGCCGGGCTGTCGGGCACAGCGCAGGCGGCGGACACCTCCGTTGGCCAGCAGAACGCACCCTGGGCCGACCGGCTGGCCACGGTCGACTGGTTCGCCGCGGCCGATCAGCCGCGCCTGGCTGTCGCGCCCCTCACCGTTGCCGCGCCGGCCTGCACCACCGCGGTGGCCGATACAGCCGCCTGGATGGGCCAGTACAACCTGATTACCCTGGGCAATCTGAACACCAATTCCGACGTGGAAGGCCGCACCTTTGTCGGCGGCGACTTCACCGGCAGCAACTCTGCCACCTTTGCCGCCAGGCTGAGCGGCCTCCCGTGCAACGACGTCACCCTCACGGTGGCGGGCAATGTGGCGGCCGGCAATCCGCTCAACATGCAGGCCGGCTCGGTGCAGATCGGCGGCGGGCGCAACGGGCGCATCTTCAACATGAACGGCGGTGTGGGCTGCGCAGTCACCACGGGCGTCAGCGGGCTGGATGATCTTCAGAGCGAAATCGAGGCTGACCTGGAACAGGCATCGGTCCATTTTGCCGCGTTCAGCGCCAACAACACGGCGACCCTGGTGGGCAACGCCATGCGCCTCACCGTCAACAATGTCAACGATGCTGGCCTGGCTGTCTTCAACGTCAGCGGCAGCACCCTCTTTGGCAACAGCAGCGTCGCCCAGATCGAGGTCATCAACAGCGCCAACGCCGGCGCCATCCTCGTCAACGTGACCGGCTCCATCGTCAACTGGACCAACGGCAACATGGTCGGCTCGTTTCTGACCAGCAGCACGGGCCGGGCGACGCTCCTGTGGAATTTCCCCACCGCCACGACCATCAGCCTGGGCGCCCGTAACTTCATGGGTGCGATCCTGGCCCCTTACGCAGCGGTGACCGCCGCCGGGCCGATCGACGGCTCCACCGCCGTCAAGACGCTGACGACGACCGGTGAAGTTCATCTGCCGGTGCTCAGCAGCGGCGCGCTCCCTGAGCTGATTTCCGACTGCGGCGACACAGGTGAATTTCTCGCGCAGAAGTATCAAGACAGTGACGGCAATGGCAGCCAGGGCAGCGGCGAACCGCTCCTGGCCGGCTGGGAACTCTGCCTCTACGACGCGGCCGGGGTGAACCCGGTGCTTGACGCCGCCGGCCAGCCCATCTGTGCGGTCACCGGCGCCAGCGGCATCGCCCGCCTCACCGGCATTCTGGCCTCCGGCAGCTATCAGATCTGCGAAACGCCGCAGAGCGGCTGGATCAACACCGACCCGGCCAGCGGCGCCGGCTGCAAACCGGTGACGATCACTGTGGCGCCCGGCGCGGTCAGCGGGCTGACCATGAACAACGGCGGCGTGATGGCCGCCGAGCTGGTGAGCGTGACCAACGGCGGCAAGACCTGGAGCTATCGGCTCACCGAGACCGGCAGCAAGGACCTGAGCCATTGGTCGTTGGGCTATTGCGCCGATGCGACCATTGTCAGCTATACGCCCCTGGGCACGGCGGCGGGCATCCAGGGTGTGGACATCCAGGATACGTCCATCAAGTGGGACGTGGAGGACAATTTCGACAACAGCGGCGGGTCGAGCGGCGACACGCGCATCT
>JAPKMV010000183.1 GCA_026645635.1 Caldilineaceae bacterium | reverse complement strand
GATGTTGCCCGCAATCGCGGCCAGGTGGGGAAAGGTCTGTTCCAGGCGTGTCAGCAGGTTGCGCAGTTGGCGGGCGCGCAGCAGCGTATGCTTGATCTCAAGCAGGTCCGGCGGCATCAGCACGATGCGGCGCTCGGCGCGATCCAGCAGGGGGCGCAGGTCGTGTACGCCGCCGAAATTCACGTCGTCCTTCTGGCTGAGCAGTTCGTGGGCTTCGGCGGTCTGCGCCAGCCACTCGCGCACGGTGACCAGATCGTCGCTGGGCAACAACGAACCGGCCAGCGCTGCGCCGCCGCTAAAGGCACAGTAACCGGCCAGACGTTCCAAAATTTTCGGATATTCCAACACCCGCAACGTGCGAGGATTCATAGTCTCCCTTTAGCAAACGTATCAGCCATCATATCACAGGCCGCGGAACGCAACCAAAGCAGGGCGGTCAATCTCGAATCTCCAATTCTAGTATCCTCGTACACCAAGAGATTAGAGATTGGAGATTGGAGATTGACGGGCGCACTGCGTGTGCTATACTCGGCGCAGATGATCGGACAGTCGGTTTTTCCCCAATCGAGGTTTGTGTATGGATGAAATGACAATCGCAGATCCACCCGTAGATGACGAAGACGTGATCGTAGGCCCTGACATCTCCCATTTGATTACAGAGGACGACACCCCCGTGGACAACATCTTCTCGGAACGCCAGATGGCGCTGCTGCGCACAGCGCTCTATGACTCGTGGCCCGGGCCTGGTGACGGGCGCCCCTTTGTGGCGATGGCCAACGTCGGCCTCTTTACAATGGCCGAACAGACCGTGCTGGTTCCCGACCTGCTGGTGAGCCTGGATGTACGGGCGCCGGACAACCCGTTCCCCAAGATCAACCGTTCCTATTTTGTCTGGAACTATGGCAAGCCGCCGGACGTGGTGGTCGAGATCGTCTCCAACAACAAAGGGGGCGAACTGGGCAACAAGCTGCTCGATTATGCGCGCATGGGCGTTGCCTACTACGTCGTCTACGACCCGGAAGGCCACATCAGTGACGCGCCGTTGCGCATCTTCACCCGCCAGGGCATGAGCTTTGTGGAGACCACCGATCACTGGCTGCACGGCATTGGGTTGGGGCTGATCCTGTGGGAAGGCGACTACGAAGATGTGACTGGGGTGTGGCTGCGGTGGTGCAACCAGGATGGCTCGCTGCTGCACACCGGGCAGGAGAACGCGGCTATCGAACGCGCGCGCGCCGATGAGGCAAGTCAACGCGCCGAGGAAGCACACGAACGCGCCGAAAAACTTGCTGCCAGGCTGCGCGCCCTCGGCATCGACCCGGACGCGTAGCGCACTGGCATAGACCGCGGATTTGGCAGATTAGGCGGATTCACGCGGATTCTGCAGTTCATCCGCGCCAATCCGCCCCATCCGCCAAATCCGCGGTCTATCTCTACTCACCGTTCTTGACGTAGCGGTCGAAGAATGCGATCGACCGCTGCATGGCCGTGCTGAACTGCCCCGCCAGGTTATGGTCGTCCCCCGGGTAGATGTACAACTCGCTGGTGGCGCCGGCAGCCTCGGCCTGTTCCTGCAGCTTCTCCGAAAATGCCACCGGCACGCTGGTGTCCGCTGTACCGTGATGCACCTGAATCGGCGCGGTCAATTCGGCCAGATAGGTGTTGGCCGAGATCGAGCGCCAGAAGGGCGAGTCTTCGCTCGCCTCGCCGTAGCGCTCGGTCAACTGCGCACGCCAGCGCCGCGTCGGGTTGGGCGGCGTGGTCGGCTGCGTCGTCGAGGTGGTGCGCCGCCAGTTGTTGATCAGGTCGGGATACGATGCGACGACGCCGGCCCAGATCACCCCGGCTTTGATATCCTTGTCCACGAGCAGCGAGCGCAGTGTTATGTAGCCGCCCATCGAATGTCCCCACATGCCGATGCGGTTGGCGTCCACGTCTGGGTGATCCTTCACCGCTGCCAGCCCATTGAGCACGTCGATGGTGTAGTCGGGGAAACCGTAGGCCCCGCGCGCTTCCCCTTCGGAAAAGCCGTGGCCGCGGTAGTCGGGGCGGAAGACGACGTAGCCATTGCGCGCAAAGCCATCGGTGTAGGCGATATAGCGTTCGGTGGAGCGATAGACCTCCGGCGGAATGTAGCCGTGGTTGAAGATGATCGCCGGCCAGCCGGTTGCCGGCTTCTGCCCGCGCGGAATCGTCATGTAGGCATAGTTCTTCAGCCCCTCGCTCTGGTACGACACCAGATAGCGGTCATAGTTGCTGCCCGGCGCCAGCACATCCTCCACCACGATCTCGCCCGAATACGACAGGCTGCGCAAGTAGTCGATGGTCAGCTTTTCTCCGTCAACGATGGGGACTTCTTCCTCGGCCTGGTCGTTCGGTGCGCTGCCCTCGCCCGTGTCGACGGGCGCAGCGACAGGCGCCGCTGGCGTGATGGCCGCTGTGGCTGTGGGCGCCGGAGCACTGGCCGCGGCGCCGGCTGCGCTGCCGGGGATGCAGAGTTTCCACCCCACCTGGATGCGCCCCGCATCGCTGATCGTGGCGTAGCTGCCATCGGTCGCCGCCAGTGCATTGGTCGCCGCAACGATGCGCGGATAGGCGCTGAGGTCGCCCAGCGTCGCCGCGGCAATCGAAGAGAGCGTGTCGCCGCTGCGCACGACCACATCCTGGGCGCACACGGCGCTCGCTTGCGCCTGCGCCGCACCGGGCGGCAGGGCCGTCAAGCCGATTACGGTGGCGGCCAACAGGCCCGCCAGGCGCTTTATCAAAGGGATCATTGATCTCTACTCCTCCTCCACCTGATACAGGTGGACGCAAGTAAGCCGATGGTTGCGTGTTGCTTATTACGTGTTGCGTGTTGCGTGGCTAGTCGCAACAACGCAGCACGCAACACGCAGCACGCAACACTACTGGCCTCTTCACGCCGCCAGAAAACCATTGCAGTGTAGAGGCAGCAGCCAGGGGATTCCGTCAGTGTGCATCCCAACGGCGCCACCGCACGCCGGGTTCCACCGGTGCGCTGGGAAATTCAGGGGTGCTTACTGTCTACGCAACGGAATCAGAATATACTTGCAACCGCAGGATCGGTCTGGCGTATGATATGATGCAAAGATTGACGTTGGCGGCGAGGTTGGCATTCGCTGCAATTTCGGTGTGACAACGATTCAAACGGTGCGTACTGGCAATGAGAAAATTCCTGATTTTTGTCGTGATTGTGGCTGTTTTGGGCGTGGGCGGTTGGTTTGCGTATCAGCAATATGTTCTGCCGACGCAGGCGCAGGCGCAAGCCCCGACCTATGAAACCGTGCAGGTGGAACGGGGGCCGATTGCCAGCACGGTGAACGCCACCGGCAGCATCGAACCGGAGGCGCAGGTCTCGCTCTTTTTTCGCTCGGTCGGGCCGGTGGCCAATGTGCTGGCCGCCGTTGGTGACGCCGTGCAGCAAGGGCAGGTGCTTGCCGAATTGGACACCACCGACCTGACGCTGGCGCTGGCGCAGTCCAAAGTGCAGCAGGAGATCAGCCAGGCGCAGCTTGCCAAGCTGGAAACGCCGCCGGACGCGCTCGATGTGGCTGCGGCCCAGGCTGCGGTGGAGGTCGCCCAGGCGGGCGTGGCCAGCGCCGAAGCCGCCCTCGCCAGCGCACAGGCCAGCTATCGCCAACTCTCCGTCGGCAACAGCGACACCCAGCGCACCGTCAACGAGGCGCAACTGCGCCAGGCCGAAATCGCCCTCAACCAGGCGCAGCAGGCCTACAACAAGATCAAAGAGATGCCCGACGCCGGCATGATGCCCCAATCGCAGCAGTTGCAGCAGGCGACGATCAACTATGAGGTGGCGCTGGCGCAGGTGGGGCTGACCGAAGAAGGCCCCAACCAGGCTCAGTTCAGCCAGGGTCTCAACCAGATTGCCCAGGCGCAGTCGGCGCTGCGGCAGGCGCAGGCGCAGGTGGTCAACGCCCAGAATAACCTGGAGACGCTGCTGGAAGGGCCAAGCGAGGAAGACCTGACCATCGCCCGCGCTCAGGTCAAACAGGCACAACTCAGCCAGTTGCAGGCCGAGAATTCGCTCAACAATGCACGCATCGTGGCACCCTTCGACGGCGTGATCAGCCAGATGAATGTCAAACAAGGTGAACTGGCCACCACCGGCCTGCCCGCCGCGGTTCTCACCGACCTGAGCCGGTTTCACATGAAGGTGCTGGTGGATGAGATCGACGTGCGCCAGGTCGCCGTGGGGCAGCCCGTGCGCCTGACGGTGGATGCTGTGCCCGACACGCCGATCTCCGGCGTCGTGACCAAGATTTCGCCCACTGCGGCCAATGTCAATGGCGTGATCGCCTACGAAGTGACCATCGTGCCGGACATGAACGACGCGCCGCTGCGCGCCGGCATGAGCGCCACCGCCAGCATCACCACGGCCAATGTGGACGATGCGCTGCTGCTTGCCAACCGCTTCATCCAACTTGACCGCGATACCGGCAAGGCTTACGTCTACAAGATGGTCGGCGGCGAGCCGGTGCTGCAAGAAGTGGAGCTTGGCCTGCGCAATGAGCGCCAGAGCCAGATCTTGGGCGGGCTGCAGCCGGGGGACGAGGTGGCCTTGGTCAGCCTGACCGGCGAGCAGCGGCTGCGCGGCGCGCTCTTTGGTGGTGGATAAGCAAGATGGCGACAGCAAAGCGCAAATCGGCTATGCCCGAGCGGGAGGGCGACGTTCCAGTCGTCGCCTTGCGCGATATCAAGAAAATCTACCAGATGGGCGATGTCGAGGTGCAGGCCCTGCGCGGCGTCGACCTTGAGATCTGGCCCGGTGAAATGATCGCCGTCATGGGACCATCGGGCAGCGGCAAGTCCACGCTCATGAACATTGTTGGCTGTCTGGACGTGCCCAGCGAAGGGCAGTATCTCATCGACGACCAGGATGTCAGCCGCCTCAATGATGACCAACTGGCCGATATTCGCTGCCGCAAGATCGGCTTTGTCTTCCAGAGCTTCAACCTGCTGTCGCGCACTACGGCGCTGGCGAATGTGGAACTGCCGCTGATCTACGCGGGTCTGAGCGGGCGCGAACGTCGCCAGCGTGCGGTGGAATCCTTGACGCTGGTGGGGTTGGGCGACCGCATCCACCACAAGCCCAACGAACTTTCCGGCGGCCAGCAGCAGCGCGTCGCCATCGCCCGCGCGCTGATCAACCGGCCGTCGATGATCTTGGCCGACGAACCGACCGGCAACCTGGACACCAAGACCAGCATCGAGATCATGGAACTTTTTCAACGGCTGAACCAGGAGCGGGGAATGACCATCGTCTTTGTCACCCACAACCCGGAAACGGCCGACTACTGCGAGCGGGTGGTGCGTATCCGTGACGGGCTGATCGAACTGGACGAACGCAGGCCGGCCACGGCAGGCATCTACCGCACCTATCACGAGGCGCACGCCCATGATCCTGGCGTGAATGGCGCCGCGCTGCCCGCACCGGAGAAGGAAGTGACGCGATGAAAATTATCGAGGCGGTGCGCATCGCCATGCGGGCGCTGGCCGCCAACAAACTGCGCAGCATCCTGACCATGCTCGGCATCATCATCGGCGTCGGCGCCGTGATCGCGCTGATGTCCATCGGTCGCGGCGTGGAGAAGTATGTCACCGACCAGTTCGCAGGTCTCGGCAGCAACCTGCTCTTCATTGCGCCCGGCAACATCAGCGACGGCCCGCCGGCTCTGCGCCGCACGCCGGTCAAACCCTTTACGCTGAGTGACGTGACGGCCATCAGTGAAAGCGGGCGCGTCCCCGACGTGGCCGAAGTGACAGCCGACTTCCAGGCATCGGCCAATGTCGGTCGCAACGGCAAGGATGTGCGCGTTCAGGTCTTCGCGGCGATGCCCAACTATTACCAGGTGCGCAACTGGGCGCCGACGATGGGCAGTTTCTTTTCGCAGACCGACCTGGACGAACGCCAGCGCGTGCTGCTGCTTGGCTCCGATATTGCCGCCGAACTCTTTCCCAACGACGAATATCCCGTCGACCAGACGGTGCAGGTCAACGGGCTGAACTTCCGCGTGATCGGCGTGATGGAGAGCAAGGGCGGCGGCCCCGGCGGCAATCTGGACAACACGGTCTTCATCCCGCTGACCACGGCGCAGGACCGCATCTTCCGCCAAAAGACGGTCAATGGCCAGTACCCGGTCACGGTCATCTACGCCTCGGTGAATGACCCCGCACGCATTCCTGAAGCGCAGTTGCAGATCACCGAACTCATGCGCGAGCGGCGCAACATCCGCTATCTCGACGCTGACGACTTCAGCATCATCAGCCAGAACGACCTGATCTCGGTCTTTGGCGACATTCTGGGCGCGCTGACGATCTTCCTGGGCGCGATTGCCGCCATCAGCCTGCTGGTGGGCGGCATCGGCATCATGAACATCATGCTGGTGAGCGTCACAGAACGCACGCGCGAGATCGGCCTGCGCAAAGCTGTCGGCGCCAAACGCAGCGACGTGCTGGTGCAATTTCTGATCGAGGCGATCACGATGGCCGTGGTGGGCGGCATGATCGGCATCGCTATGGGCTGGGGGCTGGCCACCGGTGTCAGCGTGGCCTTCGAGGCGTTCGATGCGGTGGTGGGCCTCGATGCAGTGCTGACCTCGCTGATCTTCTCGATGGCGGTCGGCCTCTTTTTTGGCATCTATCCCGCCTATCGCGCCAGCCGTCTCAACCCGATCGATGCGCTGCGCTATGAGTAGAACAACTGCGTTCACGCAAAGGCGCAAAGGCGCAAAGGCGCAAAGAGGCGCTTTGGGCTTCGTCCTATTTTCTATGCTGCTCTTTGCCGGCTGCGGCGGGCCGGTTGCGCCTACGCCGACGCCGAT